>NZ_LVYZ01000054.1:0-67045 GCF_001909095.1 Paenibacillus sp. P46E | reverse complement strand
CCCCAATCCCCACTATGCCGTAAGGAGAGGAAGGGGCTAATGCAATCAGCTCCGAGATCATGCTCCTCATTTTGTCCAATACGTAAGACAGGTCATGGACTTCCAGCTGGCGGTCCAATTCGTGAAGAATGCTGCCGCCCAAATCGCATAAGACCGCCTTCAGCTGCTTCACCTGCAGCTCGATGCCGATTACACTGCCCGCCATGCTGTTGAAATGCAGCATCAGCGGTTTGCGGCCGCCGCTTGATTCGCCCGGCCCGGCCTCGGTGACCAGTTCCTGCCCGCAGAGCTCGGCCACGAGATTGGATACGGTGGCTTTGTTTAGTCCGGTCATTTCGGATACCCGGGCCCTTGATACTGGAGACTGCATCCGAATCGTATGTAAAATAATCGATTTATTGATTTTTTTGACCAGCGCCTGATCACCCGTAACCTTCACAAACTACACTTCCTTCTTGGCAACGTTCTCATAAGAGTATGCCACTTAGTCTAGTGCGATGCGTGCTAAAATGCAACAGTCGTGATGGATATGAATTAGCCTCAGGAGTTCTTGCAACTATGCTGAACAAGGGCAAAGCAGGAGCCACAATGTGGAGCTTGCCGGACTGCGGGCCTAATGGAATAGACGCATAGGCACCGGGGCCGGGGGGTACTTTATGTTGGTGAAGAATAAGAGAGAGGATTGCCCGCAGGGGCTGCGGGGCAGTCAAATCCGCGAAATTAAAAGTTATAAAAAACTTTGTTTAACCAATATACAAAGTCAAAAAGATGTGTTAAGATGTTGCTGTAAACGCTTGCGGGCGAAGCAAAATATCGAGGAGGATTACACAAATGGCTTATTTTGAATCAGTGAGCAAGATCTCTTACGAGGGAAGCCGTTCCACCAACCCTTATGCATTCAAATTCTACAACCCGAAAGAAATCGTAGCCGGCAAAACCATGGAAGAACACCTGAAGTTTGCAATGGCTTATTGGCATACACTAACAGCTGGCGGCGCAGATCCGTTCGGCGCTGAAACTGCAGTCCGCGCTTGGGATAAGCTGAACACGATTGACAAGGCAAAAGCCCGTGCAGAAGCAGCATTTGAGTTCATGGAAAAAATGGACCTGCATTACTACTGTTTCCATGACGTGGATATCGCTCCTGAAGGCGCGTCTTTGCGCGAGTTCTACAGCAACATCGATACCATCGTAGACATCCTTGAACAAGGCATGAAGGCATCCGGCAAAAAATTGCTGTGGAACACTGCCAACATGTTCACCAACCCGCGCTATATGCACGGTGCAGGCTCCACCTGCAACGCTGATGTGTATGCACACGCAGCTGCACAGGTTAAGAAAGGTCTGGAAGTCGGTAAACGTCTGGGCGCTGACAACTATGTATTCTGGGGCGGCCGTGAAGGCTACGAAACTCTGCTGAATACAGATATGGGCCTTGAGCAGGACAACATTGCCCGCCTGTTCAGCATGGCTGTAGACTACGCTAAGGAAATCGGCTTCGACGGCCAGTTCCTGATCGAGCCTAAACCGAAAGAGCCTACCAAACATCAATATGACTTCGATGCAGCAACAACGATTGCGTTCCTGCAGAAATACAACCTTGATAAACACTTCAAGCTGAACCTTGAAGCTAACCATGCGACACTTGCCGGCCATACTTTCGAGCATGAGCTGCGTGTAGCCCGCATTAACGGTATGCTTGGATCGCTGGATGCGAACCAGGGCGATCCATTGCTCGGCTGGGATACAGATGAATTCCCTGCAAGCATCTACGATGCTACCCTGACCCTGTATGAAGTGCTGAAGAACGATGGACTGGGCAAAGGCGGTATTAACTTTGACTCCAAAGTACGCCGTCCTTCCTTCGAACCTGAGGACCTTTTCCTGGCACACATCTCCGGTATGGACATCTATGCTAAGGGTCTGAAAGTTGCTGCTAAGCTGATTGAAGACCGCGTATTCGACGACTTCATCGCTAAACGTTACAGCAGCTTCACTGAAGGCGTAGGCGCTGACATCGTATCCGGCAAAGCAACCTTGGCTTCGCTGGCTGATTATGCATTGAACAATGAAACTCCGCGTCCGAACCAGTCCGGACGTCAAGAGCTGCTCAGAGCTACATTGAACCAGTACATCCTGACAGCTGAGTAAGACTACACCGGATTACCGGTGCTGTCCGTAGATTGGGCAGATCACTAACGCAACGGGGGTTGCTGAAGAGAGCATTCTTCGGCAGCCCCCTTTCTATTGAATAGAAAAGTAACCTTTAGGAGGCTAACTATGAAATATGTAATCGGTGTCGATCTTGGAACCAGCGCTGTAAAAACTGTATTGGTAGACCCGCAGGGAAAGGTGGCTTTTGAGCACTCCGAATCCTACCCCTTAAGCCGTCCCCAGCCGAACTGGAGTGAGCAGAATCCTGAGGATTGGGTACAGGGAACGCTAGTCAGCTTACACCGTCTACTTGAAGTATCCGGAGTGGACCCGTCTCAAGTGGACGGCATCAGTTTCTCCGGCCAGATGCACGGACTGGTGCTGGTGGACCGTGAAGGCAAGGTGCTGCGTCCGGCGATTCTCTGGAACGACACCCGGACTACGGCGCAATGCCGGAAGATTGAGAAGACGCTCGGCGCCAAGCTGATCGAAATTGCCAGAAACCGTGCTCTGGAGGGCTTCACGCTGCCTAAGATTCTGTGGGTGCAGGAGAACGAACCGGAGGTGCTGGCACAGGCTGAGCTATTCCTTTTGCCAAAGGATTATGTTCGTTACCGGCTGACAGGTGATTACGCCATGGATTATTCCGATGCCGCAGGCACACTGCTGCTGGATGTGGCCTCCAAAACATGGAGTGCAGAAATCGCTGAGGCCTTTGGCCTGCCGGTATCCCTTTGTCCGAAGCTTGTGGAATCATTTGACCAGACCGGCACGCTGCTTCCGGAAATTGCCGAAGCATCCGGCCTGCTCCCGTCCACCAAAGTATTCGCCGGTGGCGCAGACAACGCATGTGGTGCACTCGGTGCCGGCATTCTTGGTGAAGGCCGGACCATGTGCAGCATCGGGACCTCCGGTGTGATCTTGTCCTATGAGAGCAATAAAGACCTGAACCTGGAAGGCAAGGTCCATTTCTTCAACCATGGGGAGAAGGATGCCTACTACATCATGGGGGTTACACTGGCTGCTGGTTATAGTCTCACCTGGTTCAAAGAAACCTTTGCAGGGGACAAAAGCTTTGATGAACTGCTTCAAGGCATCGATTCCATCCCTGCCGGCAGCGGCGGTCTTCTGTTCACACCATACATTGTCGGTGAGCGTACTCCGCATCCCGATCCTAATATCCGCGGCAGCTTTATCGGCATGGATTCCGGGCATACTCTGGCTCATTTCACCCGTTCGGTGCTGGAGGGAATTACGTTCTCGCTACGGGAATCTATTGATATCGTCCGCGACTCCGGCAAGGAAATCAAAGAGGTTGTAGCGATTGGCGGAGGTGCCAAGAATGAAGCCTGGCTGCAGATGCAGGCAGATATTTTTAATGCTTCGATCATCAAGCTGGAGAGCGAGCAGGGACCAGCTATGGGAGCGGCCATGCTGGCAGCTTACGGTGCCGGCTGGTTCGAATCTCTCGGTGAATGTGCAGAAGCCTTCATCCGTCCTGCAGAAGTCTACAAACCGAATGCTCAGCAAGCCGCAACCTATGACGGATTGTTTGGGCTGTATCAGGAAGTTTATGGGCAAACACGTTCACTAAATGATAAACTGGCACAATACCGCAAATAGTCAGAGCCTGGGCAAGCTCGGGCCTATATCTTGGAATTGCCGGAGGGCCCGCAAGGACCTTCCGGGATTCTGCCTTAGGGGTTGACCACAGATGATAAAAGTGCTGATTGTAGATGACGAGCCCAAACTGAGGGAAGGGATGCGTACTCTGATTCCATGGGAGGAGTATGGCTATACTGTAGTCGGGACAGCCGCGAGTGGGCTGGAAGCACTTGATAAGTTCCGGACACTTGCACCCATGCTGATAATTGCTGATATCCGCATGCCGGGCATGGATGGTCTGGAGCTGGTTGGCGAACTGCGTAAAGAAAACGCTAACTGTCATGTGCTGATCCTCAGCGGTTATGCGGACTTCGAATATGCCAAACGGGCAATTTCCTATCATATTGACGGGTATTTACTGAAACCGGTGGATGAAGAGGAATTGATCTCCTATTTGCAGGAGCTGCGGGACACCATATCCCAGGAGGAACGTGCCAGCGAATGGCAGAACAATGAATCTGTGCGCAATGAGGATACTTTGCTGCGTCATTTGCTGCAGCCGCAAGAGGAAGATGCCCTCAGGGCTGAAGCTGCTGTGGAGCTTGGTCTGGAGGGGCATAGCTGCGAGGTCGTGCTCGTGGAATTCAAGGGGCTGCATAAGGGCGGAGATATCCGTGAAGAGCAGGTGAGAAGCGAACTTGAGCAGCAGTGGCAGCCGGATACGGGATTAATATTTACTTTGCCGCCTTATTTAGGCATCCTTCTGAAGGAACCGCTCCAGGATGATACCGGCCGTGCCGCCTTGTGGCGGAAGCTGAATGCAGTCATTACCGGATATGGGCTAGAATTCTGCGCCGCTGCAGGGGGGAGCGCAGCCGGACCCGAGGAGGCATCACGGTCTTTTACAGCGGCCGCCGGGCTGCTGGAAGAGGCTTTTTTTGGCCGGAAGGGTATTATTCTGAGCGGAACAACCGATGATTGGGCAGAACCTGAGCCGGAACCGGATGAGGAGCCGGACCCCGAACGGGATGTAGAGGTACAACTGCTGCTGGCCATAGAGACCGGAAGCAATGAGGCCATTCCCATGCTGGTAGGGCAAATTGTCCGTAAGCTGGTAGCAGCAAGGCGTGACGAGACCTACATTAAGGAAAATCTGATGCGTATCGTAAGCAGTACCATTGCCCGTCTGGAAGCGGCTAACCCGGATTTCCGCAGCTTCATTCTTAGTCATCCTTCTCCCATAGGCGAGGTATACGGCAGCGATTATCTGATTGACGTGGAGAAGCAGGTCGCAGACTATATGGAGCAAATCTCCAGGCAGATGAACTGTGGCGGCCGCGGCGACGAGATCAAGCGGATTACCGATCTGATTCAGCGCCGCTATAATGAGAACCTGAAGCTGGGGTCGCTTGCCGAAGTCTTCAATTACAACAGCGCTTATTTGGGTAAAATGTTCAAAAATCAGGTAGGCGAGCACTTTAATACTTATTTGGACAAAGTCAGAATCGAGAAGGCCAAGCAATTTTTGAATCAGGGAATGAAAGTATACGAGGTTGCTGAAAGAGTTGGATATATGAATTCCGATTATTTTAATGCCAAATTCCGCAAATATGTCGGTGTGTCCCCAACCGCTTTCCGTAAGGAACAATAAATGGATCTGCTGAAATGAATATATATCTGTATAATAGTCGTTAAGAGGTACAGGCTGTTCCCATGCTGCAGCAGATGCGGGGAGCAGCCTGTTTCTCATGGTTTGGGCGGAAACATTGGGAGGAGGGATTGGCATTAAAGGGCTGGTGCGAATGATCAATAATTTAAAGCTGAAGTACAAGCTGATTTTTTTCTACATTATAGTGGTGATGATCCCCGTATTGATTGTCGGGATTATACTGACCAGCTATTTCCGCAGTGCGGCCTTGGACAGAGCCATTGAACAGGCAACGAATAATGTGGAGAAGATCAAGAGCCAAATGGTAACCAAACTGCGGGTGCCGACGGACATCTCCAATCTGCTTTATTTTGACAGTAATCTTGAAAAGCTTGTCAATACAAAATACCCCGGCATATTGGAGCTGACGAAGGCCTATCTGAATTATACGGATTTCCAGGATTATATTCTGCAGTATAGGGAGATATCCAACATCCGCTTTTTTATTGATAACCCTACGCTTGTAGATAACATGTCTATCGCTCCGCTGACTCCGGAGATCAGATCGAAAAACTGGTATAAAAGTGCCATGGAGGGCCCGGGTCTCAACTGGATGTATATCCCGGATAAAGAGGCCTATATCAACAGTACTAAAGGAACGATCAACAAGCTTAGTCTGGTCCGGCAAGTTTTTTACCCCGAATATCAGAAAACGGGAATATTGATGGTGCAGGTGGTACAGGATGAACTGAACCAGATGCTCTACCAGGAGCCGTTTGAGACGATTATTACGGATCAGCAGGGATATATTGTGGCCGCTAAGAATCCGCATCTGGTGGGAGGCACACTCGCTGCGTTTGATATCGGGATGGATCTGCAGAAAACGGACAAAAATGTCATCCGGACAACAGTCAAGGGCAAGGATTCTTATGTCATCGTTGATGAGATCAGACCACAGCTTAGTGTAAGCCGGCTGAAAGTAATCTCTGTCTTTGAAACCAAGAGCATACTGAGCTCCGCGAACAAGGTAAGTCTTCTGGGGCTGCTGATCATTGGCGGTGTCCTGCTAATTGCACTCGTGCTGGTGTATGTTATTTCTTTTCTGATGACCAATCGTCTGCTGCGGCTGAGCCGTCAATTGAATCAGGTCGCCCTCGGCAATCTGAACGTAGTCTCGCAAATGGACGGGACCGATGAAATCGGCCAACTCTCGCGCCAGTTCAATTATATGGTAGCCAGTATTAACCGTCTGCTGTCACAAGTCGTGGAGAGCAATGAGAAGAACAACAAGCTGGAGATTGCCCAGAGAGAAATTAAGCTGAAAATGATGGCGAGTCAGATTCATCCGCATTTTCTGTTCAATGCGCTGGAATCGATCCGTATGAATGCCCACCTTAAGGGGGAGAAGGAGATCGCCAACATTGTGCGGCTGCTGGGCAAGCTTATGCGTAAGAACCTGGAAGTGGGCCGGGACCGGGCACCGATCAAAGAAGAAGTGGAAATGATGCGTTCGTACCTGGAGATTCAAAAGTTCCGCTACGAAGAGCGGCTGGAATATGAAATAGAATTCGATACCAAAGCTGCAGATATCCTGATTCCGCCCCTGATCATTCAACCCATGGTTGAGAATTCGGTGGTTCATGGGCTGGAGAACAAAGCAGGCACGGTGCATGTCCATGTCAGCATATCACTCCATGAGGATGAAGTTAAGGTATGTGTTACCGACGATGGAATCGGCATGACCGAGGAGCGTCTTACCGAGATTGTCTCTGTCATCTCCCAGGCCGAGGAAGAACCTCAGAGCCGCATCGGGCTGCGTAACGTTCATCAGCGTCTGGTACTATATTACGGGGAATCACACGGGCTCAATATATCCAGTAAAAAGGGAGCGGGAACAGAAATTTCCTTCTCGATTCCCCGATTGTGAGGTCACAAGGGTAGCGCTTTCACTGAATCTCTAATTTGCACTGGTTTTACGTAAAATCTGTCGGGTATTCTCTCTAAGTGGTGTACGTTATGATATGTGTATACAAAACGAAGGGGGAATATTGAACGTGAAAGCGCTCACGGAGAATGGTGTTACAGTTAATGAAAGCGTAACCCCTGTCCCACCTACGAAACGGAATAGTGGATTTTGGAAAAGCGTACTGCAGCAAAAGTACTTGTATCTGATGTCTCTACCGTTCGTGATCTGGGTATTTGTTTTCAGTTACGTGCCCTTATGGGGATGGTTGATGGCATTTCAGAATTATAAACCGATCAAGTCGTTTAGAGATCAGAAATGGGTAGGGCTTAAGAATTTTAAGGAGCTTTTCCATGATGAACGTTTCTATCTTGTTCTGAGAAATACCCTGGCCATGAGTGGACTTGGACTCGTATTCGGATTCGTTGTTCCGATAATTTTTGCGGTAATGCTAAACGAGCTGCGGGGGAGTGTTTTCAAGAGAACGGTTCAGACCATATCCTACCTGCCTCACTTTGTATCCTGGGTTGTTGTTGGCGGGATTGTCTATAAGACACTCGCGATCGACGGAGGGATTGTCAACGATCTGTTGACACATCTTCATATCATAGACGAGCCGATTCAGTTCATGGCGAAGGCTAAGATGTTCTGGGGTGTTGTAACGGCAGCGGATCTGTGGAAAGAAACGGGCTGGAATGCGATTATCTATTTGGCAGCGATTACAGGGATCGATAAAGAACTCTATGAAGCTGCAAAAGTAGACGGTGCCGGAAGAATCAAGCAAATGTTCAATATTACTTTGCCGGGTATTCGTACCACTATTACGGTATTGCTGATTATGTCCATTGGACATCTGATCGGTATTGGCTTCGAAAAGCAGTTCCAGCTCAGCAACAATCTCGTTACGGATTATTCCGAAGTGTTGGATATATATGCGCTTAAGTACGGGATTCAGATCGGGCGGTTCTCCTATGGTACAGCCATTAGCATGTTCACCTCGGTAGTCAGTGTAATCTTACTGCTTACAGCCAACGGTGTTATGAAGAAATTCACTAAAGAAAGCATCATGTAAGGAGGGGATAAGGGTGGCAGGCAAAGCTTTTCAAATGACAAAGTCTGAACGTGTGTTCGACATCTTTCTATACATTTTTCTTGGGATCATAATGCTCGTGACGTTGTATCCCTTCTTGAACGTGCTCGCGATTTCTTTAAATGAATCTACAGACACCGTCCGGGGGGGCATTTACATTTGGCCGAGGGTTCTGACGCTTGATAACTATAAACAGATCTTCAGCTACACAGGGCTGATTCAAGGCTTCAAAATCTCAATTCTCCGGACTGTATCCGGTACGATTCTAGGGCTTATAAGCTCTTCAATGCTGGCCTTTACACTAAGCCGTCCGGAGTTCAGAGCAAGGAAATTTGTTTCGTATTTCCTGGCAATGACGATGTATTTCTCTGGCGGTATGGTACCTATGTACATTCTGATGAGAGATTTGAATCTGATTGGAACGTTCTGGATTTACATTTTGCCGGGTGCAGTTTCTGCTTTCAACGTGTTCGTCATCCGTTCCTTCATGGACGGGCTGCCTTTCGCCCTGCAGGAATCGGCGAAGCTGGACGGTGCCAATGACTTCGTGATTTATTACAAGATCATCATGCCGCTCTGTTTGCCAGTACTAGCAACTATCACTTTATTCCTGGCTGTAGGACAATGGAATGAGTGGTTCACTACCTACCTGTACAACGGCAATAAGCCGCATCTGACTACGCTCCAATATGAATTGATGAAGGTGCTGGCAACAACCAACCAGGGCAGCGGCATGGTCAATGCTAATGATATGGCGAAACAGATGGCGCAAATATCGCCTGAATCGATCAAGATGGCTATTACCATCGTAGTTACATTGCCAATTCTTGTGGTGTATCCGTTCCTGCAAAAGTATTTTGTAGGCGGTATGACGTTAGGCGCAGTTAAGGCTTAGGCCAATTAAGAAATAGATTGCATGGGAACTAGTTTCCTGATTCAGCTAAGGACGGATCAGGAAACATTCCCGGTAAGCTTTTTCAGATAGTAAGAATTGGAATTATATTTATATTGGTTTTGCAAGCGTTATCAATGGTATATTCAGGACTATCCTGATATGCATAGATCAAACACACATTACAAGGGGGATAAAAAATGAAAAGCAAGAGTATCAAGACTGCTTTCACGCTCATGCTCATGAGTTCCATGCTGATTGCCGGCTGTGGTGGGAACAACAATGCCGACAACAGTAAAAATGCGGCTAACACCGGAAATAATACGCCAGCTGCAACTGCGACCGATAGTGCAGCGAATACAACTGCAGATACCAGCCCCGTTACATTCTCATTCTTCGGTGCTGATGCCAGCCCTAACTGGAACAAAATGCAGGACGAAGTAGGTAAAGTGATTACGGAAAAAACCGGTGTAACCCTGAATGCTGAATATGATGTAGGCAGTGGCGGCGGTGAACAAAAGATTTCTCTGATGGCAGCCAGCGGTGACGTGCCTGATCTGATCTTTGCTAAAGGTAATCTAAGTAAACTGGTTGATGCAGGCCTGGTTATTGATATGACAGATTTGATCGAAAAGTATGCGCCTAACTTGAAAAAGGTCTACGGCGATAATATGAAGCGGTTGAAATACAGCAAAGACGATCAAAAAATCTACTCCATTCCTACAAATGCCGGGGTTGATCAACAATCCTTTGACGCCGGAGGCGGTTTTGAAATTCAGCAGCGTGTACTGAAAGAACTTGGATATCCTCAAGTGAAGACAGTTCAAGATTATGAAAAGGTTCTTAAAGACTATGTAGCCAAACATCCTGAAACCGACGGTCAGCCAACTATTCCGCTTACGCTGAATGCAGATGACTGGAAAATCATGATCACGGTTACCAACCCGGCATTCCTATCCACTGGTGCACCGGATGATGGTGAATATTATGTAGATCCAACGACATATGCAGCACAACTTCACTACAAACGTCCAGCTGAAAAAGAATATTTCCGTTGGTTGAACCACATGTACAGCGAAGGGCTGCTGGACAAAGATACTTTTGTACAAAAGGATGACCAATATAAAGCAAAAGTGGCCAGCGGACGCGTACTCGGTCTGATCTCCCAGAAATGGGAATACCAAGATGGGGAGAATGCTCTGAAGGCAGCAGGTAAAGACGAGTATACTTATGCCCACTTCCCGGTAACTTTGACCGATGAGTACAAAGACCACTCCTTCCAATCTGCAGGCCTTGATGCATCTGGAATCGCCATTACTACCGCTTGTAAAGATCCTGTTCGCGCCATTAAATTCCTGGACTGGCTCGCTTCTGACGAAGGACAGGTACTGATGAACTGGGGTATTGAAGGAAAACAATATACGGTTAACGCAGACGGCAAACGTGAAATTCCTGCTGATGTTCAAAAGAAGAAAACAGATGACGCTAACAATTTTGCCAAAGAAACAGGTATTGGCCTGTACACAGCTTTGACTGCTCACTATGGTGACGGAGTGAAGGATTCCACAGGCAACTACTACACTACTAACTTCCCTGAACAAATTGTAGCTGGATATACTGATGCTGAAAAAGAAACTCTGAAGGCTTACAAGGCTACAACATGGAAGGACTTGTTCCCTAAGGAGTCTGACTTCCCGGTTAAGGAATGGGGCGCTCTGTACAACATGCCTACTCCTACAGATGGTGATTATCAGGTTACTTTCAAGAAAACGCAGGATATTATCCGTAAACGTATCCCTGAAGCCATCTTGTCCAAACCAGCTGATTTCGATAAGGTATATGATGCATTCATCGCTGAGCTGAACAAAGCCGGTGCTGAAAAGATGGAAGCTGAATACACTGATCTCGTAAAAGCAAGAGTATCCCTGTGGACTGGCAAGGATTTGTAATCTAACAAATTAGTAATTGAAGCATTTATCTGCTATCTGCTAATGTAAAGCAAAGGCCCGACTTTGGTCAGGGCCTTTTGCCTGTAATTAGGTACTTGGAGGAGGAGAGGGAATGGCGGAGGAGAGCAAAACACATACCTGGATGTTGAAATATGACCAGCCGGCGGCGGTATGGGAAGAAGCGCTGCCGCTCGGTAACGGGCATATGGGAGCTATGGTATTCGGCGGAGCAGCCAAGGAGCGCATTCAGCTTAATGAGGATACATTATGGGCTGGGTTTCCCCGGGACAGCAACAATTACGAAGCTCAGCGTTATTTGAAGAAAGTGCGTGGACTGGTCTCCGAAGGCAGCTATGGCGAGGCTGAGGATCTTATTAACACACGGATGCTTGGTGTAAACACACAGCCGTATTTACCGCTGGGCGATCTGTATCTGGAACATCCGGGAGTGGAGAATACTGAGGGGTACCACCGGGTTTTGGATCTGGACAGCGGCATTGCCAACGTGTCTTATCGGACAGCTGATGGTACTTTTACCCGTGAGGCTTTTATTAGCGCACCGGATGGAGTCTGTGTGATTCGGGTGGCAAGTGAGATAAAGGGGAAGCTTGAACTGGTCATCTCATTGGATAGCCTCTTGAAACATAGTGTACAAAGCAGCGGACAGCAAAAGCTGACGATGCGCGGGCAGTGTCCTACGTATGTAGCCGATAATTATTTTGGGGATCATCCGTACCCGGTCCAGTACGAGGAGGGCCTGGGTATTGGCTTTGAACTGCAGCTGGAGGCGAAGGTTACCGGCGGAAGTGTGCAGATAGTAGAAGGAAAGATTGTAATCACCGGCGCGGACAGTGTAGTACTGCTGCTTGCAGCAGGGACCACTTATGAAGAGTTGAAGCAGAAGGCGGCGCATATCCGCACCGACCTGGCTGAAATCTCTACCACAATTCCAAGCCCTGCAGAAATTTGTGCAGAGCGCTTATCGGCGGCTGCGCAGAGGTCCTATCAGGAACTGCGGCAACGTCATGTGGATGACCACCAGGCAATCTTCCGCCGCGTGGACCTCAATCTCGGGGGCTGGGAAGCAGCTGCACTGCCGACGGACCAGCGTTTAGCCGCATACCGGGAGGGTCAGGCCGATCCGGCATTGGAGGCGTTTTTATTTCAATATGGCCGTTATTTGCTGATGGCCAGTTCCCGGCCGGGTACCCAGGCCGCCAATTTGCAAGGAATATGGAACCATCATCTGACACCGCCATGGAACAGCAACTATACCACCAATATTAATGCACAGATGAACTATTGGCTGGCTGAGGTATGCAATCTGAGTGAATGTCATGAACCTTTGATCGATTTGATTCGTGAGGTCAGTGTCACCGGGTCAAGAACAGCCGCTATTCATTATGGAGCCCGTGGCTGGGTTGCCCATCACAATGTGGATCTGTGGCGTCATTCATCTCCATCGGGCGGGGACGCCAGCTGGGCCTTCTGGCCGATGGGCGGGGTATGGCTCAGCAGCCATCTGTGGGAACATTATGCATTTAACCCGGACCGCGAATACCTTGCACAGACGGCATATCCGCTAATGAAAGGGGCGGCGTTATTCTGTCTGGACTGGCTGACGGAAGGGCCGGATGGCATGCTGATTACGAATCCCTCTACCTCGCCGGAGAACCGTTTTGTAACGGAAGATGGCCGGCCGTGCAGTATCTCTATGGGTTCTGCTATGGATATGAGCCTTATCCGCGAATTGTTCGGAAATTGTCTTACAGCTGCTAATATTCTCGGTGTTGACGAAGACTTCCGGCTTCAGTTGGAAGAGACGGCTTCCCGCATGTTCCCTCTGCAGATCAGCAGAGACGGGCGCTTGCAGGAGTGGTTCCAGGATTTCACCGAGTCTGAGCCGGGGCACCGTCATGTCTCCCATTTGTATGGGCTGTATCCCGGGAATATGATTAATGAGAAGGAAACACCGGATCTGCTGGAAGCCGCCCGCTTGTCACTGGAGAAGCGGATCGCCTCCGGCGGAGGCCACACCGGCTGGAGCTGCGCATGGCTGATCAATCTGTACGCCCGGCTGAAGGATGGAGCCGCCGCATACGGTTTTGTGCGTACGCTGTTAACCCGTTCCGTGTACCCGAACCTGTTCGATGCCCATCCGCCGTTTCAGATTGACGGAAATTTCGGAGCTGCCGCAGGGATTGCGGAAATGCTGCTGCAGAGCCATCTGGGAGAAATCAGCCTGCTGCCTGCTCTGCCGGATCATTGGAACAACGGCCGGGTGGAGGGGCTCAGAGCCCGGGGGGGCTTCGTGGTGGATATCGAGTGGCAGGATCATGTACTTGTCTCTGCCAAGATTACAGCCGGGCAGGATAGCTTCTGCCGGTTGAGCTATTCGCGTGAGCTGAAGCTTCAGCTTCAGGGCGGCATGATGGAAGAACCTGGAACTCCGCTGTATATGAAGGCTGGAGATAGTATTATCGCAAGCGTGTAAAAGAGCATTCATGCAGAACAGAAGCCGTGTCAATATGGCGGCTTACATTGTATACTGCTTTCTGGCAAAGGAATTGCCGGGAAGCAGTTTTTTTGCATATTCAGATTTATATGTTTTACAACCGCTAAGGACATTGTTTAGCTGTGGGCCTTATTCTGCGGCTGTGTCGAACCGATAATAGAGAATATATAGCAAGATTTTACGATGGGAATTGCTCCAAGAATAAAATGCAAGGTATATGGGATGCTACGGTTGTGCAGACTGGATTTTCGGCATCTACTATACAGTACATACTATTGGGTGAGCCATTATAGGGCATGCAGGAGGAACAGGATCTATGGGGAAAAAGCATTTGTCGCTGATGAAGTCCATTCTGGGAGGCGTGCTTATATGTGCGGCTCTGCCGCCGGCGCTATACTGGGGTTGGGACCAGGCTTATGCGTCCAGCACTCAAACCGTGCTCCAATCGGGAACGGAAATGGCCCAGAAGCTGACTGCAGCAATGAATAACCGGAGAGAGAACATCACATTCGTATATGAAGGAAAGACCACCAATTTGAAATCCTTGGTGCAAAAGGCTATTGACCAGGCTATGGGTAGCGACCCTTACCTCTACTATATTATTGACAGCTACGCTTTTTCTTACCAGGGGAGCAGCCGCTCAGCCAACGTAACGGTGCAGATGAAGTACCGGGAGACATTGCAGCAGACCGCTCTGGTGAACAAGCAGGTGAAGACGATTCTGCAGCAGATTATTACTTCCGGGATGAACAATCACCAGAAGGTGAAGGTTATTCATGACTGGGTGGTACTGCATCTGCAATATGATGCTACGTACCGTAAATATACAGCTTACGAAGGATTAGAGACCGGCAGTGCTGTCTGCCAGGGATATTCATTGCTAACCTATAAATTGCTCCTGGGTGCGGGTATCCCTAATAAAATTGTTGAAGGTACGGCAAGACCGGCGGGTAGACCTGCCCAATCCCATGCCTGGAACCTGGTGCAGCTTGACGGGCGCTGGTACCACTTGGATACCACCTGGGACGATCCAACACCAAGCCCGGAGGGCGGTGTCAGCACGCTTTACTACATGCGGACTGATGCCCAGATGCGGCATGATCACAGCTGGATCAAGTCCTATCCGGCAGCATCCGTCGGCTACGCGCAGACCTTGTCTGAGCTGGTGAACCGCGGAGGGCAGAACGTGTCTGTATACAAGGACCTTCAGCAGAAGCTTGACTACCGTCTGTATGAGGAGGGCCAGGTGGTTAGTTCTGCGTCAGAGTTGAATCCCCTCGTGAAGGAGGCTGTGGCGTCAGGTAAACAGTCCCTTTTGTTCCGTTACCGGGGCACGGAAAGGCTGCTCAAAATCGATCTGCAGGGATTGTACAGCTTAGGCTTGAAGAATTTATCTTATAACACTACTCCGTTTGATAATACCGGGGATTTGAAGGTATATGTGACCTGGAAATAACCCTCAACGGTTCAGCAAAACAGGGATGTCACCGAGCCATTTGGCTGCGGGACATCCCTGTTTTGCTGTTGACTATTATATTCACCTGTTAATCTGCGTGAGTGCTCAGATCGCATTGATCCAGCGGGATAATGCGGCTCTGGCGGAACCAGCGGTAACCGATCCAGATTAGCAGGAACAGCGGGAGGCTGACATAGGAGACGAGGATACCATACCAATCGACCGTGCCGCCTGTGAAAGCACCAAGGTTTTGTCCGAATACGGCAATGAGACATAGCGCCAGTGCGAACAACGGCCCAAAGGGGAACCATCTGGCCCGGTAAGGCAGCTCATCCAGCGAATGGCCCTGCGCTACAAAAGCGCGGCGGAAACGGTAATGGCACACCGCAATACCGAGCCAGTTAATGAATCCGCACATCCCGGAAGCATTAAGCAGCCAATTATAGACGGCACCATCACCAAAGAATGAAGCCAGAAAAGCCAGCATACCTACCGCAGTGGTCACGAGAAGAGCCCCAACAGGCACTCCGCGGCGGTTCAGTCTGCCGAGCGCACGCGGTGCCATGCCATCCTTGGCCATTGCATACAGGACACGGGTGGAAGCGTACATGCCAGAATTTCCGGCGGACAGTACAGAACTGAGAATGACAGCATTCATGACGGATGCGGCAATCGCAAGTCCTGCTTTATTGAAGACGATGGTGAACGGGCTGACACCGATATCATCGATGCCGCCGCGGAGCAGATCCGGATTGGTATAAGGGATAAGCAGCCCGATCACAAGAATGGCGAAAATGTAGAAGATCAGGATGCGCCAGAATACCTGGCGGATGGCCAGCGGCACATTGCGGCGCGGGTTTTCACTCTCCCCTGCTGCAACTCCGACGAGTTCAGTACCCTGGAAGGAGAAACCGGCAGCCATGAAGACCCCGACGAAGGCAAAGAAGCCGCCATGGAAGGAGCTCCCGCCAAGCTGGAAGTTGCTGAGGCCTACGGCTTTGCCGCCCATAATCCCGAAGATCATCAGCACGCCGACAGCCAGGAACACCACTACAGTGATAATTTTAATAATCGCAAACCAGTACTCCGATTCGCCGTAACCGCGTGAAGACAGGAAGTTCAATCCGAACATCAGCAGCAGGAACAGAAGGCTCCAGAGTACGGAAGGGCTGTCCGGGAACCAGTACTTTATAATCACTGTGGCAGCGGACAGTTCGGCAGCGATGGTGACAGCCCAGTTGTACCAGAAGTTCCAGCCGATGGCGAAGCCGAAGGCAGGGCTGACAAACCGCGTGCCGTAGGTGCTGAAGGAGCCGGAGTCCGGCAGGTACGTTGCCAGCTCTCCAAGACTGGTCATAAGAAAATACACCATAATGCCGACCGCCGTATAGGCCAGCAGGGCACCTCCCGGTCCGGAAGAAGCGATAGCGCCGCCGCTGGCCAGGAACAGCCCCGTTCCGATGGAACCGCCGAGCGCGATCATGGTTAAATGTCTGGCCTTGAAGGTTTTGCGCAGCCCCGGAGCGGCAGGGTTACTGCTCTGTGCCGTTAAGTGCTGCTGTTTGTCTTTCTTAGCTTGCATGAATAGAACACTCCCTTAATTGTGATGTTTCTGTTCAAGGGCTCTAACCAAGAAGGATATCCATCCTGCAAGCACAAAAAAACCGCAGACGGATTCTGCGGTTTCCTGTATATACAGCTCCGCACCATACTCCCTGTTCAGATAGCGCAACACAGTGCCTGGCCGCAGTTTCCTGACGGGACAAGCGCTGTGACAGTTCCGTGCCTTTCGGCGACGGCCCCAGCCTGCACTGCTTAATAAGAGCAGCGGCGCAGACTTCGGCGGATATTCCTTTCGGCGGCGTTTCACAGACGGCTCTTATAGCGTCTCCACGCGCGTACTCTTTATATCCGCGACCTCTACCTCATCTTAGGTATGATGAGGCTATCTTGTAACGATATGAACACAACAGGGATTAGTATAATGCAACTTGGCTGGGCAAGCAATGACAATTTAAGGCAGGTTAACGTCAGGTTCTCCGGCGCTCCGACATCTGCTGCCAGACGGTACCGGCAGCCTCTTCACCGGATGCGATGCGCTCCAGCGCCATTCGGGCCTGCAGGCCGACCTCGAATTCAGGGTCGTCCGCAGCAAGGCTCAGCGCGTCCTGAGCTTCAGCTGTGCCGACCTCGTAGAGGAAGCGTGCCGCCCGCCAGCGGACGAGCTTGCTCTTGTCCGTGAGCGCCGCTGTCATCACCGGCGTCGCTGCCGGATCGCCGATGTCGGACAGCGTGTCTCCGGCCGTGCGCCGCACGGCTGGGGCGCTGTCTGCCATCGCCTCATAGAGCAGCTCCATCGCCTCGGGCGTGCGGATGTCGCCCAGGTACACGACCGCAAGCCTGCGGATATGCAGCTTGGGGTCGTGCAGCGCCGTGCGCAGCTCCGGCAGGAGCTCTGCCGTAGGCTGAAGATCCTCCAGCGCGGCGTAGCGCACGCGCCAGTCCTCGTCCTTCAGGTCTCGCAGCAGCTCGGCCTGTTCCTTCTTCTGCCGCTGCTCGATGAACTCGCCGCCAACCCCGTGCGCGATGGCCTGCTGCACGAGGGAGTCGAGGCGTTCCTGCGGATACGCCGCTTCCAGCTCCTGTTCGACCTCGCGCGCGATCGCTTCGGGCTCGCCGTAGCGCACGCCGTAATCGGTGAGCTTGCGCTCCTTGATCATTACGGCGCTGGCCACATCCGTTACCGCCTTTGTGAACCGGGCGGCGAGGGCGATGCGCTCCTCACTCGCGCCGGTCTTGACGCGGATCTGGATCGGGATCCCGCGGAACATCTGTACGAACACCTGTGATTCCCCAAAGTGGGCACCGGCCTGTTCATCCTCCAGATTGAAGTCGGCGCTCAGGCCTTCCGCACCGAAACGGGTCTGGACCTCGCGTAGAATCGCTGCCCAGTCGGCACTGCCTCTACGCTCCAGAGCAGCAAAATCAGCCGCGTGATATATGCTGGTGACTCCAGGAATAGTGAGCATCTCCCGCGCCCAGGAAGGGGCGGAACGCTGGCTCTCCGGTGTATAGGTACGGCGGACTCCGGCCTCCAGAGTCTCATCGAGATGAAGCTTCATCGTATTGGGACTTGGAGTCGGTTCAATAAATGTAATCTTCATACGCTTGGCTCCTCTTTAAACGGCGTAAGCACCGTAAGTACTTTACCCGCATTTTACCTCATTTTGACCCCTCAATACAAAAGAGCTGCAACACCGTTCCGCTTAAGCCTGGTACCAAATGGTTAAACTTTGTAGCATAAGGGTTTGGGCATTACGCGACTTTGCAAATCCATTCGTAGAATCCTATAGTTAGAATAAAGTATATTTTCCGGCAACTTGTTAAGGAGAGATGCGGAATGGCCAGATTACGCTACAATAACATTGACAATGTCAGTACCGACAAAACGCTCAAGCAGCTCCGCCAGTGGCGCGAGGAGCGGCGGATGAAGAAGAAAGACTACTCCTATAAAGTGCCGAATTATCCGCCCAAGCTGGACTATCTAGTGGAGAACCGTCTCGATACGACGATAACCTGGATTGGGCATTCGACATTTTTGCTTCAATATGAAGGGATGAATATCATTACCGATCCTGTATGGGCACAGCGGCTGGGGTTTGAGAAACGGATCTGCGAGCCCGGCATTCCGCTCAGCGGCATACCCCCGGTGGATCTTATTCTGATCTCCCATTCGCACTATGATCACCTGCATCTCGCGTCTATACGTAAACTGTACAAGACGGGAACCACGCTGGTGGTGCCGGTAGGACTGAAACGCAAGATGGTGCGCAAAGGCTTTGCGAACTGCCTGGAAATGCAGTGGTGGGAGGAGCTTACCCTGGGGGCCGTGAAGCTGACCTTTGTCCCGACACAGCACTGGACGCGGCGGACGCCCTTTGATACCAATACCTCCCACTGGGGCGGGTTTGTGCTGCAGCCTGCTGAGCCCGGCAAGCATCCCCGGGGTGACGGAGCCGCGCATGAGCTACCGCCCAATCTGTACTTTGCCGGAGACAGCGGATTTTTCCCGGGATTCAAAGAAATTGGCAGCCGCTTCAAGCTGCATGTGGCGCTGATGCCAATCGGTGCCTATGAGCCGGAATGGTTCATGAGCTCGCAGCATGTGACTCCCGAGGAAGCCGTCCAGGCCTTTATGGATGTAGGCGCGGAATTGATGATCCCCATGCACTTTGGAACCTTCCGGCTGGCGGATGACACGGCCCGGGAGGCGCTGGACCGGATGGAACAGGCGCGCCTGGCACATGGAATTGACGGTAAACGTATACGTACACTGGCTTATGGGGAAACGCTGATTGTACATCCGGCGGAGCGGACACCAGCCCAATAGAGATTACATGTATCCGTTTATTGGGCAAAACTATACTTTATAGGCGGATCTTCGGGCTTTTTTCCTTGTTTTTATGCTATAATGAGCCGGAACCCTAAGTGAAAAGGATGGTAATGCTTAATGATCAGTACAAGCGGCGTAACACTCCGCTACGGAAAACGCGCACTATTTGAGGATGTCAACATAAAATTCACACCCGGCAACTGCTACGGCCTAATCGGAGCGAACGGTGCGGGTAAATCCACTTTTTTGAAAATTCTGTCTGGAGAGATTGAAGCCAACATCGGCGATGTGCATATTACACCCGGCGAACGTCTGGCCATACTGAAACAGAACCATTTCGAGTATGACGAGTATCTGGTACTGGAAACGGTAATTATGGGCCATACCCGCCTGTATGACATCATGAAGGAAAAGGATGCGCTCTATGCCAAAAGCGACTTCACCGAAGCTGACGGACTTCGCGCCGGTGAACTGGAAGGCGAATTTGCTGAACTGAACGGCTGGGACGCAGAGCCTGATGCTGCTGCTATGCTGATCGGGCTTGGGATTATGCGTGAAATGCATGATAAGAAAATGGCCGAACTCAGCGGCAACGAGAAGGTCCGGGTACTCCTTGCACAGGCCCTGTTCGGACGTCCGAACAACCTGCTGCTCGATGAGCCTACCAACCATTTGGATCTGGAATCCATCGGCTGGCTGGAGAACTTCCTCATGGATTATGAAGGCACTGTTATTGTCGTATCCCATGACCGTCATTTCCTGAACAAGGTATGTACGCATATTGCCGATATCGATTTCGGTAAAATCCAGATGTATGTAGGCAACTACGACTTCTGGTATGAATCCAGTCAGCTGGCCCAGGCGCTGCAGCGTGACTCGAACAAGAAGAAGGAAGACAAGATGAAGGAGCTGCAGGCGTTCATCCAGCGCTTCTCCGCCAATGCTTCCAAGTCCAAACAGGCGACCTCCCGTAAGAAACAGCTGGAGAAGATTACCCTGGACGATATCCGCCCGTCGAACCGCAAATATCCGTTCCTCAACTTCAAACCGGAGCGTGAAGCCGGTAAGCAACTGCTTACCATCAGCGGGCTGAGCAAATCGGTGGAAGGCGAGAAGCTGCTGGATGAGATCAGCTTTGTGGTCAACAAAGGCGACAAAATTGCTTTTGTCGGTCCTTACTCTCAGCCAAAATCACTGCTGTTCGATGTGATTATGGGCGAGAAAGAGGCTGATGCCGGCGAGTATACCTGGGGCGTTACAACAACACAGGCATATTTTCCGAAAGACAACTCCAGCTATTTCGATGGGGTGAACATGAATCTGGTAGAATGGCTGCGTCAATACTCCAAGGATCAGGACGAAACTTTCCTGCGCGGATTCCTTGGACGGATGCTGTTCGCCGGTGAGGAAGCACTGAAGAAAGCAAGTGTGTTGTCCGGAGGCGAGAAGGTTCGCTGTATGCTGGCCAAGATGATGTTGAACGGTGCCAACGTGCTCGTGTTCGATGAGCCCACCAACCACTTGGATCTGGAATCAATTACTGCACTCAATAACGGACTGATTGATTTTGATGGCACGATTCTATTCACTTCCCATGACCATCAGTTTATTCAGACCATCGCCAACCGTATTATTGAAATTACACCGGCAGGGGTTATCGACCGCTCCATGACCTATGATGAGTATCTGGAGAATCCGGAAATCAAGGAAATGCGTGCCCGGATGTATCCTGTAGAAGTGTAAGAATAATATAGAAGAACAAGCAATGTTCATATGATAAACGGCTGCGTCGTCCCGAAAGGGATAACGCAGCCGTTTATGTTCCAAATATAAACAAGTACCCTTACTTAGGAACCACCGGTCCGGCGGCGCTGATTGTTGGGCTTTTTGTTATTCTGGCTTTTTAGCGGTTTGGCAGAACCGGCTTGAAAGGTGGAACCGGGTTTGCCGGAAGCGTGCTGTTTCTTCTGCTCCAGTTTTTGACGGATGGCATCTGCCAGGTTGATTTTTGGTTTTTCATTGTTCTCGCTCATTATGTTAACCCCCTTAGGTAGCAAGTCCTTTCCTTTATTCTAATTGTTTTTAAAAGCTGCCACAAGGGCAAGAATAATTCAAAGAATGATCTGCCGGGGCACGGGAACAGTATAGAGAGTAATATGGGGGGATGACGGTTGGTTGATATATATGATGATATACGTAAAGGTGAACGGGGCGCTCTAATCAGTATTATCGCCTATCTCATTCTATCGGCCTTCAAGCTGATCAGCGGGTATGTATTCGGTTCGAGCGCACTGCTTGCGGACGGGTTCAACAACCTCACCGATATTGTTGCTTCGCTTGCGGTGCTGATTGGTCTGCGCATTTCGCGGAAACCTCCCGATTCGGATCATGCCTATGGACATTTCCGTGCGGAGACGGTGGCGGCGCTGCTGGCCTCCTTTATCATGGCGGTGGTTGGCATTCAAGTGATTGTGGAAGCTGTCCGTTCCTTATTTGAGGGAGCCAAAGCCACGCCGCAGTTATGGTCAGCCGGGGTCGCAGTGGTGTGTGCCGCAGCTATGATGGGGGTATATATATATAACAAACGGCTCGCCAGACAGATTAATAACCACGCACTGATGGCCGCAGCCAAGGATAATTTCTCGGATGCAATGGTAAGTATTGGAGCTGCGGTAGGGATTGTCGGGGCACAATTCGGCCTGCCCTGGATTGATTCCGCGGCAGCAGTCGCTGTCGGTTTGCTGATAATGAAGACGGCATGGGATATTTTCCGTGATTCAACATACCGCCTGACGGACGGATTCGACCAGGATCAGCTGCTGGATCTTCGAAGCACAATTGCCCGCACACCCGGAGTCGAAGGTATCAAGGACTTAAAGGCCCGTGTTCATGGGAATCATGTGCTGGTGGATGTGGTTGTGGAAGTCGATGCCCAGATTACAGTGAAGCAAGGCCACGCCATCAGTGACTCTATTGAGGAGCGGATGAGCAAGCTGCATAACATCATGAATGTGCAGGTTCATGTCGAACCGAAGTCTTGAGATTCCTTAATTTCTTCTAATTAGCTGTAATTTCCACCAAATCCAAGGAGAATTCAAGACTATAGACCCGGTAGTTACCATAAGTTGGCAAGCTTTTTTGTGAAATTTGGAGCATGTTCCATTTCCCGGTCAAGCCTATAATGAGGGCAGAAAGCAACAAACGAAGCGCGCACCGTTGTTGATTTTCTCATTATGCTAAGCGGGGGAACGCTATGATCGTATCATATAAAGGGCTGGCATCATCTTTGCTGGTCTCGGCATCACTTGCGGTATCACTGGGAGTGTTCAATCCGCAGCAGGCGCAGGCCGCTTCTGTTTCTGCCCAATCATCCGTTTCGGTATCCGCAGCGCAAACAGGCGTTATTGTATCGTCAGTCCGTCTGCGTACAGCTCCATCAACAAATGGAAAAGTGCTGAAATATTTGAATAAGGGCGACCAGGTTGTTATCCTGGAAGAAACGAACAGTTATTGGTACAAAGTCAGAACCGTAGACGGTGACGTTGGATATACAAGCAGGGGAGAGCAGTATATCCAAGTAGCCGCAGCTCAGGCAGTTCAAACAGCAGTGATTCAAGCTACAGTCCGTCTTCGGGATACCCCTTCAACGAGCGGGCAGATTACGGGATATCTATATAAAGATGATCAGGTTGCCATTTTGGAAGTACCGAATAGCTACTGGTACAAGGTAAGAACGGCTAATGGTAATGTTGGATATACAAGCTCGTCGGATCAATACATTTTAGTGGATGAAGGTACGGCATTGCCTGTTCCTGCTCCGACACCAGTGCCAACACCAGTGCCGACACCAACACCTGCACCGGTGCCTACGGCTCCACCACAGGCGGCAGTCATTGAGAGTGTAATTGCTGCAGGGATGGGCTACCTTGGAACCCCTTATGAGTTCGGTTCCAGCCGCAGCGATACCAGCACCTTTGATTGCTCCGATTTTATCCGGCAGATTTTTATGGATGCAGCCAATCTGAAGCTTCCTGCCGATTCCCGGCAGCAGGGTGACTGGATTAAGCAGAACAGTACGGTAGTCACCGATATTTCCGGCCTGAAGCGTGGAGATTTGATGTTCTTCACGGATTATCAAGGCAGCTCGGTTTCCGCATATGCCGGAATTGACAAGTTGACAGCCAGAATTACGCATGTAGCTATGTATTTGGGGGATGGTCAGCTGCTCCAGACCTATTCAGTAACTTCAGGCGGAGTACGGGTTGATAAATTAAGCGCTTCTTGGATGAATCGTTTCCTTTACGGGGGCTCGGTCATCCGCTAAAATATAGAATAGTAGAGATGCGAAGCGACAGCAGTACAAGTTTGTGACGGGTGAACTAGGGCGGGTGTTTTGTGGGGCTATCCCTTTAGTAGATTGATTCTGCTGAAGGGATAGCCTCTATTTTTATGTGTATTATTCATTGGCCCCATAGCAGGCCCAGACATAAACAAGCCGTGCAGATCTTATGGATCTGCACGGCTTGTTGTATGTAGGCCCGCAAAGAGTATGAAAAGGCTGGGATTTACGGGCGCTCGGCCGGGCATAGAATATGCTTCATAGCATGTTCTTCCTGCCGGAGGTACAATTATGAAATCATTACATCGCTGGAGTGATTACATAAGCAGACGCAGGCACCTTGATCCAGGCTTTACCCAGCCAAGTGTAAATTTCTCTCCATTCATTGCCCCAGCTGTCGGTCATGACAGCCCCAGTGGTATCTATGGTCTGTGCGCTCAACCAGCCCGCTGGAGTCATACTATCCATGGAAAGGTGGAAAGGCGTCGCTTTGGTCAGGATAATCATAGGAGTGGCTGGCTTAATATCTGCTTGTGTGATTACAGTTTCGAATTTTTCACCGTATGTGCTACCTGTTACGGTTGTGGTGGTACCCGATACTTCATCGGCTGAAGCTGTTGCGGCAAAAGAAGCTACAAGACCCATTGCTACTGCGATACTGGCGAATTTTTTCATCTGTGATTCCTCCTGGGATTGGTTTGTTTGTAGCAGGTTTTTCCTTATTCGTGCTGTGCTAATAAGCATGTAAACAGAAAGAGGGCCTTATGAACCAAACGTCTTATTTTTTATTTTTCGCAGCAACGGTCAAGGGTGAAGGCCTACATTTTCTACAGCGTGAATAGGATAGAAGAACGTTCCGAAGCATGGATAGGTGGTTTCCGGGGAAAAGGCGGCAGGTTGCTGCTTCACACACATTGAGCCCGGATACTCCATCAGGAGTCCGGGCTCAATGTGTGCCTGTATATGGAGAAGATCTTAAAAGCGGCTGGTGCTATTTACATCGATCTTCCCCTGCGTCCCATAAACAGTGAAACAATGAAGAGAATCAGGAAGATGTAGAACAGTACTTTTGCGATGCCTACAGCGGCAGCTACAACATTGAAGAATCCGAAAATACCGGCGATTAGAGCAATAACAAGCAGAATTACCGACCATTTTAACATGATGTGTCATCCTTTCGGTGTGTAGGGTGTAGTCGAATGTAGTCATTGTTTAAACGGGGAGTCTTGATTTGAAACAAACAAGGGGAGGGGATTTGACTTTTGTTTCGGGCTATTCACGTAAGGGTAACTATGCAGTAATAAGGCAGGGCAAGCAGACATTCAACGATTTGGAAGGGGTTTTGGAAATGATTATTGATCTAAGCGTCGCACTTGTGGCGATTGCATTTGCCGTACTCGTCTACTTTTTAATTAAAACCTTGAAATCAGCGAAGGAATCCCTCGATAAGGTCAGCCAGACTCTGCAGGAAGTGCAGAAAACGATTGACGAACTTACTTATGAAGTGAAAACCACAGTCAGACACGCGAACGATATTACCGCAGATGTTCAGAGCAAAATTCAAAAGATTGATCCGATTGTCGATTCCGTGAAAAACCTCGGAGACGTTATGAATGAACTGACGCTGACCGTGAAGCAGGTATCGGTAACCGTCATTGAGAAGTACCGCAAGTCGCGTGAACTGAAGGAAAAGGCTAAAGCGGTATCGATAGACAGCACTCCGCTTAGTCCCGCAGAAGAACGCACCGTGAATTCCTACGATAGTACAAATGCCAAGAAGGCACCTGGAAAAATAGCCATGGCGTTAAAAGGTGTAGACACAGCCGCTACCATTTGGCAGAAATTCCGCCATTAATTCATAAGACTGAGAACACGCAGCCGGGGCGGCCATCCAAGCAGCAGATCATGAAAGGCGGGATGTTCCATGAACGTTATCCTTCTTTTGCTAAGTCTCCTGTCTCCCTATTTATCTGCATCTCCGCAAAAGGAGTCTGTTCCTGCCGCCTGGTTGTTTCCGCAGTCGCCGGTAGTGCTCGCCACTCAGCACAGTGTAGATGCCAGCCCCTATATCACTGCCTTTGATTCCCTTGCCGGGGTGCCCTTGTATATGCCGGAAGAGGAGCTGCTGCAGGTTAAAGGTACGCCGCTCGCCGTTACCCCGGATCCTTGGCAGGGGTGTGAGGAGTACCATTATCCGGATATGTCCGCCGGAATTTGTGATGGGGCTGTTCTATACGTGCATGTCACTCCGGCTGAAGCGGGGCAATACGGACTGTACCTGAATGGACAGCGGATTGAACCGCAGAAGAATAATCTGCCTGAACTCCTGGGCTCTTCGGATTTTGTAGCTGAAGACGGTGATGTATATATGAGAGGAAGCACCGCACTTAAGATATACCGTAATTCACAGACAGGTGAATGGGACGGTATTGATTTGTTTGACGGGAATTCTTCTTGAGGCGTTTCAAACGCGTGGAAAGATGGTTAATGAAAGTCAGTCATCTTTTTAGCGTTGCCCTCTTATATAATACAAGGAGCGTGATTTCATGGATTCAATCCGTACGCAGGCTTACGCCAAGCTGCTTGAGAATGGTATTCAGGCGATAGAAGAAGTGAATCGGCTGCGCGATAGTGGTTACACTAGAGATGACATTTATGTGATCAGCCATAATGCGGATCGCGAGGGCCGAATTGTGGATGCAGCAGATACGAATGAGGTAGGATTACACGAAGAGGGGCTGTTCGGCTCCATTGCCAACATGTTTCGTTCACGGGGTGACGCACTCCGCAACAAGATTACTTCACTAGGTTTCAGTGCAGCAGAAGCTGGCTTTTACGAGAAAGAGCTTGATACGGGCAAGGTTCTTGTTATCGCCAAAAAAAACCTGCATTAATTCGATGGCATTCACATGGAGAGACCTATAGTCCAATAGCGTAACCTCCAGTCCCACTGCAAGTGGTGGGGCTGGAGGTTACTTTGTTGAATACAAAAACACGGATTTATTCCAATATCTTGCTTTATGGAAACTGGCTTTTTAGATATCGTATGATAGAGTTAAATGTTTTCTGGATTTTACGGTTGAAACACTATTCGTGCGGGGTGAAGAAGATTGAGAATATTAATCGTAGATGATAATCCGACTAACGTAATCATAATCCGTGAAATTCTTAAGAAAGAAGATTACCGGAACTTTATAACTGCAGCTTCTGCCAAAGAGATGCTACAGATGCTGGGTATCGGCACAGGGATTGAAGACAAGCGGCCAAGACAGTCGGATATTGACCTGATTCTGCTGGACATGATGATGCCGGAGATGGATGGGATTGAGGCCTGCCGGGTAGTCCAGCAATATGAGCATCTGAGAGATATACCGATTATTATGGTTACTGCGGTCGGTGACTCCAAGAAATTGGCCGAAGCGCTTGATGCGGGTGCTGTAGATTATGTGACCAAGCCCATTAACAAGGTTGAACTGATGGCACGTATCCGGCTGGCACTTCGTTTAAAGCGCGAAAAGGATTGGCATGTGGAGCGGGACCAGCGGATACAGGACGAGCTGAAGCTGGCTGCATTGGTACAAAATGCAGTCCTCAGTCTGCCGCTCAAGGAGGAGGCTTTTGAAGTTCATGCTCTTTACCAGCCTTCAGCGGAGCTTGCAGGTGACTTGTATGCCTGGTACCCGCTTGGAGACGGCAGGTATGCCGTTATTCTGCTGGATATGATGGGACATGGTATTTCCTCATCCCTATTCTGCATGTTCCTGGCCTCTGTACTCAAGGATACCGTAACGACGTATGTACAGCCGGAGAAAGTTATTCAAGAGCTGAACCGGCGGTTTAACCAGTTATATATCGAGAAACAGCTGGTGCAGTATTATTTTACCGCGATTTATCTGGTCATAGATACCCGGATGAAACGTATTGATTACGTGAACGCGGGACACCCGCCGGGGCTCTTCTTCGAGGGTGGGTCCCTAAGTCCTGTTTTGCTGGAGAGCAACTGTCATCCGGTTGGCCTATTTGACAGCATTGATATAGAGCCGCAAACGCTAACCTTTGAGGATGAAGGCCACTTGGTGCTCTATACCGACGGATTGCTCGAAATGTCAGAGGGCGGACAGGAAGAACAGCTGGACTTTATGGTCGGTTATTTGAACGGAGGGCATGAGTGGCATGAGCAGCTGATGCGTGCCTCCTTCTTCCATGACGTTCCTGACCAGGAACGTGATGATGACAAATGCCTGGTATGGATTTCGCTGAAGAAAGGAACAGATCCGGAATGAAAATAAAGGCTAAACTGCTGATCGGCTTCAGCGCGATGCTGGCCATTATGCTTTTGTTAACCTTCATTGGATACGACCGGCTTAATGATATGAGCAGCCAGCTGGACAGCTTTCAGGATAGGTACAGCAAGGGCCGCGCATCCTCCGGACTCCGGGGTGAAGTAAACGACATGGCGCGTATACTGACGACCTCCATGCTCAATGCCGACAAGCTCTCGGTCGGTTCCCAAAAAAGCGAGCTTGATGTTAAAGTCAAAAAAGCCGAAGGGTACCTCCAGAATATAGAAGATTCAATGGAAACCACAGAAGAAATGCAGCTGCTGAAGCGTATTGAATCAGCTTATTCGGGTTACATCAATTATCAGAACAAAGTGCTTGATATGCTCTCTGCCGGCTATTTTCAGAATGCCAATGCCTACCGGAATGCCGAAGGGCAGAACATTCAGGAAGAGGTGCTGAACAGCCTGAATGCCCTATCGGATTATAACGCATTCAGAATGACGGAAGAGAATACTAACGCTAAGCATGCTTATGAGAGCTCCATCCAGACGGTGACCTTAATTATGGTTATAGGGCTGCTGCTGGGGCTTGGGGTTATTTTATGGGTGATTCCGAGCATTACTCGAGGGCTTGATGTCGTTTCCATGATGATTAAGAGCTTTGGCAACGGCAAAATGAGGGCTATCCGCCGAATCAGGGTTACCTCCAAAGATGAGATTGGGGATGTCGCACGGGTATTTCAGAACATGGCCAAAGATCTTGAACAGAAGCAGGAGATGGAGAAGGCCTATGCACAGGCGCAGAGTGATCAGGCTTGGCTGAACGCAAATATTGCCCGTGTAACAGATCTTCTGCGTGGAGTCAATTCACTGGAACAGGTGTCCCAGACCTTCATTGGTGAGTTCACCCCGGTGCTTGGTGCACAATACGGGGCGATTTACCTGAAGGATCAGAACAATCCTAATCTGCTTGTCAGCAGTGCATCTTATGCGGGAGAGGGCAGCGCCAAACTCAAAGCAAGCTTTGAAATGGGGCAAGGGCTTGTGGGGCAAAGCGCGCTGGATAAAACTCCAATCAAGCTTATAGAGGCACCAGATGACTATATTTCTGTTACATCCGGTTTTGGGGGTTCACATCCGGATCATATTCTGATCTATCCTGTCCTCTTCGAAGATGAATTGATGGGTGTTCTTGAATTTGCTTCCTTGACGCCATTTAGCGTTCTGCAGAATGAATTGCTGCACCAGCTTGCAATCAGCATGGGTGTGATTCTAAATAATATCAGCCGCCGGCTTGTAGTGGAGGAGCTGCTCCGGGAATCCCAGGCGCTTACTGAAGAATTGCAATGCCAGTCGGAGGAGCTGCAGACACAGCAGGAAGAGCTTCGCCGCTCCAATGAGGATCTGGAGGAGCAGACGGATGCGCTTAGACGCTCTGAAGAATTACTGCAGCGGCAGCAGGAAGAATTGGAGCATTACAATACCGAGTTGATCGCTAAGACCCGTGCACTGGAGGACCAGGTGCAGGAGGTGGAAGAGAAGAAGGATGAAATCGAGCATGCCCGCAGCCAGTTGGAGAAGCAGGCGATGCAGCTTGCCGTGACCAGCAAATATAAATCCGAGTTCCTGGCCAATATGTCGCATGAGCTGCGGACCCCACTCAACAGTCTGCTAATTCTATCTCAGCTGCTTACAGAGAATAAGGACGGCAATCTGACGGAGAAGCAGGTGGAGTTCGCACATACGATCTATATGTCTGGCGCAGATCTGCTTAAGATGATTGATGAGATTCTTGATTTATCTAAAGTGGACGCCGGCAAAATGGAGCTGAATTATGAAGAAGTACCTTTAACCGAGCTGAAAACCTTTGTGAAGCAGAATTTTGCACCGCAGGCTGTGAAAAAAGGATTGTCTTTGCGCCTGTTGTTCGATGAGCCGTTGCCGGATTCGCTCTTCACGGACAGTCACCGGCTGAAACAAATTCTGCGGAATCTGTTGTCCAACGCCTTCAAGTTCACGAGTGAGGGTTTTGTGGAATTTGCGGTAAGTGCCGCGGATAAGGAGCATCTGCCCGCCTTCCTTCCGCATGAGTTCGAATATATTGCGATATCTGTGAAGGACAGCGGGATTGGGATTCCTGCAGACAAGACAGATATTGTCTTTGAAGCGTTCCAGCAGTTGGATGGGACAACCAGCCGCAAATATGGCGGTACCGGACTGGGACTATCCATTAGCCGGGAACTTGCACGGCTTATGGGCGGAGCCATTGGTCTGGATTCGCGCGAAGGTCAAGGCAGTGTCTTCACCTTATACTTGCCGGTTAAGGGTCATTACAGCCTCCTTCCCGGTGTGCTCGAGGCTGCAGCTTCCCGTGAGCGTGAGGATTCGGTGATATCCGAATATAACAGCGAGTACGGGACAGGACATACAGGAGACGCTATGCCTGCGCCTATGGAGCCTATTATCATGGAGGATGACCGTGATCATCTGTCTTCCAAGGATAAGATTCTGCTGATTATTGAAGATGATGAGAAATTCGCCAAGATTCTGCTTGATATGGCCCGGAGCCGCGGCTTTAAGGGTCTGGTGGCCCTTCAGGGAGATATTGGCCTGAGTATGGCCCAAACGCATCTGCCGGATGCGATTATCCTGGATATTCAGCTTCCAGTTCTGGATGGCTGGTCGATTCTACGGGAGCTCAAGGGCTCCTCACAGACCCGCCATATTCCTGTTCATGTGATTTCTGTGAATGATGAAGTGAAGCAGGGATTGATGATGGGGGCTATGGCTTACTTAAGAAAGCCATCCTCCAGAGAAGCGCTGGACCATGCATTTTCACAAATTGAGAACTATACGGCCAGTACCCTGAAGCATTTGCTGATTGTAGAGGATGACGCTACTCAGCGCCGCTCTATTATGGAGCTCATCGGGCATGATGATGTCGCTATCACTGCAGTTTCCACTGGACATGAAGCGCTGAGCGAGCTTCGCAAGCAAAGATATGACTGTATGGTTCTCGATCTGATGCTGGATGATATGACGGGTTTTGAGCTGCTGGACCAGATCCGTGATGATGAAGATCTGAATGATATGCCGATTATTATCTATACCGGCAAGGACTTGGACAGTAAGGAAGAAACAAAGCTGCGCAAGTATGCTGAATCTATTATTATTAAGGATGTGCGTTCACCGGAAAGACTGTTGGATGAAACGACGCTGTTCCTGCATAGGGTGGAAGCCAACCTTCCGGAAGATAAGCGTAAAATCCTGCAAAAACTGCACAATAAAGAAGAACTGTTCGACGGTAAAAAAATACTGCTGGTCGATGATGATATCCGCAATGTATTCGCCCTTTCCAGTGTGCTGGAAGGGTATCATATGGAAGTTAAGTTCGCAGAGAACGGCCGTGAGGCGCTGGACATGCTGGTGGAACAGGAGGATTTTGATCTGGTGCTGATGGATATGATGATGCCGGAAATGGATGGCTATGAGGCCATGCGCCGGATCAGACAGATGCCGCAGTATCAGAAACTGCCCATTATTGCGCTTACGGCCAAGGCAATGAAGGAGGACCGGGCCAAGTGTATAGAAGCCGGTGCCTCTGATTATATGAAGAAACCTATCAGTACTGAGCAGCTACTTTCTCTAATGCGTGTCTGGTTGTATTCGTAAGCCCGCTTTTGGGGTAATAGGATTACAGTACTAATTTACAACCCATCCGGAGATATGTTAGGTGCAAGGGAGCCTTGATAATAATGACAGCTATGGAACGCGGGTATGAAGAGCAATCTGCCCAGACCGGGATCAAACAGGAGCTTGAGCAGATTGAAATTGAACTGCTTCTCAGCGGTGTACACCGCCTTTACGGATATGATTTCAGGAATTATGCGCTGCCTTCCCTGAAGCGGCGGATCTGGCATCATGTGCATGCGGAGAACGTAGCCAGCATTTCCGCCCTGCAGGAGAAGGTGCTGCATAACCGGGACTGTTTTGAACGGTTTGTATACAGCTTGTCCATTCCGGTAACGGAAATGTTTCGGGATCCCGGCCTCTTCCTGACCTTCCGTCAAAAGGTAATCCCGCTGCTTCGGACCTATCCCTATATTCGGATCTGGCATGCCGGGTGCTCCACCGGAGAAGAAGTGTATTCCATGGCCATCCTCCTGCATGAGGAAGGACTGTACGACAAGGCGCGCATTTATGCCACGGATATGAACGCACGCTCCCTGCAGCAGGCCAAAGAAGGGGTATACGAGATCAGTAAGATGAAGCAGTATACCAAGAATTACATGGAAGCGGGGGGAACCCGCGCATTCTCCGAATATTATACAGCGAAATATAATTCTGTGATTCTGCAGCCTTATTTGCGCAAAAACATTATTTTTGCAGAGCATAATCTGGCTACAGATACCTCTTTTAATGAGTTCAATGTAATATTCTGCCGGAATGTCATGATCTATTTCAACGACGAGCTCAGGGATCATGTGCATGGCTTGTTCCATGAAAGCTTAAGCCGTTTCGGAGTCCTGGTACTGGGTTCCAAAGAGTCTATACATTTTACCAGGTTCAGCGACAGTTATGAGCCCCTGGACAGAGTGGAAAAAATATACCGTAAGAACAAATAGCGGGTGAGGAGGGGCCAATGGGGGTTCAAGAACCGATTCATATACTGCTTGTCGATGACCGTCCTGAGAATCTGCTGGCGCTGGAAGCAGTGCTTGAAAGCCAGCATTATAAGCTTGTCAAAGCGAATTCCGGTGAAGAAGCACTGCGGTGTTTATTAAGATATGAATTTGCAGTGATTGTACTGGACGTACAGATGCCGGGTATGGATGGAATTGAAACTGCCAAATTGATCAAAGCCAGAGAGAAGACAAAGGATATTCCTATTATTTTTATCTCAGCCAACAGCAAAGAGGCGGAGCATCTGTTTGCGGGATATTCGGCTGGTGCGATTGATTATATGGTCAAGCCCTTCATCCCCCAAATTCTGAAATCCAAAATCGAAGGCTTCGTCGATATGTACCTTACGACCAAAAAGCATCAGATGCAGACCATGCTGCTGCAGCAAAAGACACAAGAGCTGGAGAGAATTAACGGAGAACTGACCAAAGCCAAGGAAGAGGCGGAGATTGCCGCCAAAGCCAAGACGGAATTCCTGGCGATGATGAGCCATGAGATCCGCACGCCGATGAACGGTGTGGTAGGCATGATTGATCTGCTCATGGAGACGGAGCTTGCTCCAGACCAGAAAGAGTATACGGAGATCATCCGCAAAAGTGCCGATACACTCATTACCGTCATTAACGATATTCTTGATTTCACCAAGATGGAATCAGGTAAAATGGAAATGGAAGAACAGTTATTTGAGTTGCAGACCACCATCCAGGAGGTATTTAGTTTATTTTCTGCGGAAGCTGGCAAAAAAAATCTCGAACTGGCCTATTTTATTGACCAAAAGCTGCCTAGGCTGATTTACGGGGATATGGCCCGTTTGCGTCAGGTATTAATCAATTTAGTCGCGAATGCCGTTAAATTTACCAATCAAGGCGGTGTTTACCTTGTAGCCTCGAGTGTGTCTTCGGAAGATAATAAGATGACCGTAGAATTCACCATTAAGGATACAGGCATTGGGATTTCTCCGGAAAAATGTGACCGGCTGTTTCAGCCGTTTTCTCAGCTCGATTCCTCTATGACGCGCAAATACGGCGGCACAGGCCTGGGACTGGCTATCTGTAAATCCCTGGTTGGAATGATGGGCGGCGAAATCCGTGTGGAGTCCATGGAGGAAAAAGGGGCGACCTTTGTTTTTACAATTAAGACTACAGTGCCTGATGATGAACTTGGAAGAACCTTTCAGGAAGAGGACCATACTGTTGTAGAAACCGGTCAGCATTGGCGGAAAAAAATCCTTGTAGTGGATGATCATCCAATCAATCAGCGTCTGATGGTAAGTATGTTGGACAAGCTGGGCTACGACTCCACAGTTGCCCAGGATGGGCATCAGGCGGTGGAATTGTCTCTCCGCGAGGATTATGATTTCATATTTATGGACCTGCAGATGCCTGTTATGGATGGATTGACGGCCACCTCCAGAATCCGGCAGGGCTCTGGACATAATGCCACCCATGCCGTCATTATTGCGATGACCGCGAATGTGATGGAGGGGGTTCAGAACCGCTGTTCTGCTGCTGGAATGGATGGGTACATCAGCAAGCCGCTGAAAATGAGCAGTCTGAAACAGATTATTTTACGTTATGCCTCCAGTGACAATCAGGCTGAGAAACGGAATATCTCACTTTTTAAGGCATAATCCATAAAGTACCATTGTGTGAATGTCGCGTTTTTTGTTTCAACCGTATTGCTTTAGGGTTATTGGTAAAGAAAACATTTATCAGGAGAGATTGTCTATGAATACAAATAAAAGCGAAAAGTTCCACGCAAGAACTGAAACTGAAGGCAATGTATGCACGGTGTACTTAGTTGGCGAGCTCGATTTATCGGTAGCTCCCGATTTTCGTCTGGTGATGGAACCACTGGTAGGGGATACTGGGCTTGACCTTGTGATTAATTTGAAGGAATTGAGATATATTGACAGCACCGGCATTGGCATTCTGCTCTCGATTCTCAAAGCAAGACATGGAATGGACGTTAAGTTTTCAGTTGAGGAAGTTCCGCCGCAAATACAGAAGCTATTTGATATGACAGGAATCTCCAAGTTTTTTGCCCCCCAAGAGAATTCCCACTAGGAAAGGATCGAACTAAGGATGAGTGATGACGTGCAAAAAGTAATACTTCAGTTACCCGCAAGTGCAGAATATGTCGATATCGTCAGACTGAATTTATATGGCATTGCCTCCAAGATGGGTTTTACTTATGAAGACATTGAGGATATGAAAGTAGCAGTATCAGAAGCATGCAACAACTCGGTTCTTTACGCTTACGGGCAGGAAGACGGGATGGTTGATGTGATCTTTGAAGTTGGAACACGAGCCTTGTCCATCACCGTCAAAGATGAGGGGGAGAGCTTTGACGGATTGGAAGAGTCCGAGGAACGCATGACGCTGCATGATAAAGAGCTGAATGATGTTCAGGTAGGCGGGCTGGGTTTTTATTTAATGCAAGCGCTCATGGATGACGTTAGCGTAGTGAGCGAAGCAGGGAGAGGGACAGTTGTCACCCTGACCAAGCGGCTTAATTTCAGCGAGGAGAAAGTATGAACGAAAAAGTGACTCCCCCCGAGTCCATGAACGAAGCGGTAAGTCTGATCTGGGAATACCAGCAGACCAAAGATAATGAAATTGCAACGGTTTTGATCCGAAAATATGAACCTATGGTGAAGATGGCTGCCGGTAAAATTGCCCGCAACCGTCCAGATCTGTACGAAGACTTGTATCAGGTAGGACAAATGGCGCTGATTAGGCTGCTGCAGCAATATGACATCAGTCTGGGAATTCCTTTTGAACCGTATGCCATGAAAAGCATGATCGGGCACATGAAAAATTATCTGCGCGATAAATCCTGGTACATACAGGTCCCTAGAAGGATCAAAGAAAAAGGTGCCCTTGTCCAGCAGGCCATTGATGAGCTAACCATCAGATTGGAACGTTCTCCTGCCGTAGAGGAAATTGCTCATTATCTTGATCTTACCGTAGAAGAAACTGTGGAAGTACTGGCCGGTCGAGAGTGCTACCATTACGTATCCCTGGATTCGCCTCTATCCCAAGAGGAGACAGGAGCTACACTTGGTGAGCTTATCAGCTCTGAAGCCAATGATTATGAGACCGTAGAGAAACGCATGGATTTGCAGCAGGCCCTCGGGCAGCTTAAGGAACAGGAACAGCAGGTGTTGCTGCTGGCTTTCCAGGACGGGCAATCCCAACGTGCCATCGCCCAGAAGCTTGGAGTGTCGCAAATGAGCGTATCACGGATTCAGAAACGGGCTACAGAAAAGCTGAAGCAGATTATGGCGAATTCATCCTATTAATATAAATTAGGGTTATAACAAAATGGACATGCCTGATTCCCGTGCGGGGAGGGCATGTCCATTTTGTATATTATATCAGTACCTGACCGAATCAGCTGTTGGCATCGATGTACTTCTTGATCTCTCCGAGATATTCTCCGATGACCGGCACATTCAGGAACAGACTGAGAATATAGCCCAGTAAGCCCAGAATAACAAAGGTGCCAAGGGAGAGTCCCAGACCACGGGATATGCCTGCCATGAGATTGGTGATAATCCGTTTTTTAGGGTCCGTATAGTTTTCAAGGATATCCTTAAATTCCGATTTTTCCAGCGAATCGGCAATTTTGTCAAGCCTGGCGTTTAGCCGCTTCACTTCATGCCTCAGCTCGAAGGGATGCTCCTCTACATCGTAGGTTTTCGTGTTGTTCCCCGCATCTCCCATAAGGGTTACCTGCTTTCTATAGCCCGTAACCGGACTTTGATAAATAAACAAATATTACATAACAACAGCCAGCTGCAAGTGAGCTGGCTGTTTCCGGATTTAGATCAAGCCGTGAATCACCGCTTTTAGTAAGAAGATTTATAAGAAGCCTTAACTTCTTCTTTAGCTTCCTGTGCTGTATCCGATATATCCTTGGAAGAAGCGGAGGCTTCCTCGGCAACGTCCTTTGAAGCGTCTTTGACATCAGAAACGATATCAGTAGATGCGCTTCCTACCGTTTCGCCGATTTTTTTACCAGTTTCAGATAACGTGGCGGCAATTTGATGTTTGCTGTCATTGACTGTAGTGAAAATATCAGAAGCTTTGGCGGATACCGTGCTGGCAAGATCAGTAGTCTTTTCTAGGGCAGTAGCAGCAATCGTTTTGGTTTTATCCGTTACGACACCTGCAACTTCTTTGGTTTTGTCCGTAGCAGTCGAGAATTTCTCAGACAAGTCACTGCGCATTTCACGGCCTGGCTTGGGAGCGAACAGCAATGCAGCGGCAGCTCCAATCAAACTTCCGATGAAAATACCTTTGAAAAATGTGTTTCCGCTCTCTACCGGATATTCTGTCTCTGCTTTATTCATAACCAATCACTCCTCATTCGATTATTGTATTCCAGTTCCTGGAGGCAGGGAGTAGTGCATATAGTGTAGATAGTTACCTTTGCCGCCGGTACCGGATTTCAGGGTGGCCTGAACGTTCTTACTTCGTATATAAACTTGGGCGTATGGCCTGAAACAGCAAAGAAGGATGGAAAAGATTCCTGGAGCATACTTTAGCATTTGTGATGTTAAGAGACATATTGTGATAAAAACGGGGGATTTTGCGACTTTACAAACTGCCGAAACTTTAAAAGCAAAACAAACCATTCTGGCTTCCTTGATTGACAAAGAAAGGAAGAGGGTAAGGAATACATAATTACAGCGCCCTTGTATTTGAGGATAGAATTCATACATCATTGGAGGTGCACGCAATTATGATCAAAGTCATTACTTCAGCAGAGCGCCATACTTCGAATAAAGAATGGATACACAGTGAATTCAGCTTTTCTTTTGCCGATTACGATGATCCAAGCAATGCGCACTTTGGGGCACTGCTGGCCCATAACGACAACGAGCTTAGACCGGGGCAAGGCATGCATGAGCATCCGCATCATGACCTGGAGATTATCACTTATGTTGTTTCCGGAGTGCTGAAGCATCAGGATGATCAGGGCAATCATGCCGAGCTTCAGGGCGGCAGCATTCAGATCATGAGCGCAGGTACGGGCATTAATCATTCCGAGACTAATCCATCGGACACTGACAATACGCGTTTTCTGCAAATTTGGCTGCTCCCGGATCAGCCGGGCCGTCAGCCCAAATGGGACGCGAAGTTCTATCCGGTTGAGCATAAGACCAATACCCTTCTGCCTGTAGCTTCAGGAAAGGGGGAAGAGGGTGCGCTTGAGATCCATGAGGATGTAACGATCTATCTGTCTTCTCTGGAAACGAACCGGGAGCTGAAGTACCTTCAACGTGAAGAGAGGCGGACGCATATCTACCTTATTTCCGGCAATTTGGAGATCTCTTGCCCGGACGGAACGTTTCACCTTCAGCCAGGCGATGCAGCCCGTATCCGCAAGAGCTGCGATCTGAATTTGAAAGGAACGGGCAGTGACATGAGCGCGGAGTTCCTGCTGATCGACCTTCCTTAGACGTTCAGCAAGACAAAGAGAGTCCCATGCCTTAGTGTCCATCTGCTGATGGCCGTAAGGCATGGGACTCTTGTTCTACTTGTATCACATTTTTATTTCGCCCGCAGGCGTCCGAGTTCGGAAACCAGCGCTTCGACCTGGGAAATGCTTAGTCTGTCACTGCCCATAGCCACTTCGTAAATATCAAGAATATCCTCATAATTTTTTACCGAGAAGGCTGAAGCCTGCATGGCTGCAGCACTTGCCATTTTTAGCTTGCTTTTAATGCCCTCAATCATATATTCAACATTTTCCTGGGTAGGCTGGGATAGATCCATTGGGGTTAACAGTCCTCTCTGCATGTTAATTCAAATATTCTATCATGCTTCGGGGCCCAAACACCATTTTTTTGTCCATTCCATGGATATCATGTTAAAGTGAACTACACACCACCTTACATGTAGAAAGGGGCAGGGGAAATTGGCAATCAGGGAGCAGGAGAGCAGAAAACGCAAAAAAGTGGATGCTTCCGGGCTGACTTCCTTCTTCCGGGAGATCGCGTTCCGGCATCCGCTGGAGCAGATCACATTTTTGTGCATAGGTACGGACAGGTCCACTGGGGATGCGCTTGGACCGCTGACCGGAAGCCGGCTTATGGAGCATGGATTTCCGCATGTAAGCGGCACGCTGCCGTCACCTTGTGACGCGGATAATCTGGAGGCACGGATAGCAGAGATTCCTGTGGGGCAGGTTATTATTGCTATTGACGCATGTCTCGGTCCCCCGGCATCACTTGGCTATTTCCTGACGGCTGCTGAGCCGCTGCGTCCGGCACAATCGGTGGGACTGATGCTTCCGGCGGTGGGGCATTACAGCTTGGCTGCTATTGTAGACGTGAACGGACCACGTCCTTACCGGACACTGCAGAGTACTCCCCTGAACCGAGTGATGGGTATGGCCGGGCAAATTGCCCTGGCTGCAGCGGCCGGATTCGGAATGGATACCCGGAAAGCGTTTCAAAAGTGAAGAAATGGCTTAATAATTAAGACAAGCAAACCGTCTCAAGCCTCGGATCGTATAGCTGTCCGCGAGCCGTGTTTGGCTATTACATAGAAAGAGGGAAGCTGACATGGAAAACATTCGTTGTGAGGGAAGCAATATTTGTTACAGTGATCAGGGCAAAGGTGACGTTATTGTGCTGCTGCACGGTTTCTGTGGAAGCTCCGCTTATTGGGAGCAGGTAATTCCGTCTCTGAGCAGTAATTATCGGGTGATCGCTCCGGACCTGCGGGGCCATGGGGCCTCGGACGCCCCGCTCGGGGCGTATACTGTGGATCAGATGGCTGATGATGTACTGTCACTGCTTAATGCGCTGGAGATCCCGGAGTGCTACCTGCTGGGGCATTCACTGGGCGGATATATCACTCTATCCTTTGCGCAGCGTCACGCATCCCGTCTAAAAGGGTTCGGGCTGATACACTCTAGTGGCTACCCAGACAGTGAAGAAGCCAAAGAGAACCGTCTAAAAAGTGTAAGCACGATTCAGAATGAAGGAATCTTTGCTTTTGTGGATGGTCTGGTACCAGGTCTTTTTGCACCGGGTGCCACTCCTCAACTGCTTGAGCGCACGAAGGAGATCGGTTACAGAACACCTCCGCAAGGGGCAGTGGGTGCAGCGATGGCGATGCGTGAGCGTCCTGACCGCCGCGATGTCATCTCAGCTACGATGCTGCCGGTGCTGCTGGTAGCCGGGGCAGAAGACAGCAAGGTATCTCCAGAGCGGACGTTTACTTCGGACAAACCGAATGTAACCCAGGCGACCCTTCCAGGAGTAGGACATATGAGCATGTATGAAGCTCCCGGACGCTTGTCGGAAATCATTAATGATTACATGCATGCGGCTGTGCGCACATAACTAGAGATTGGAACAAACCGCAAGATCGTTTGCTAAGCATATAGTAAACCTATAGAGGCAGCACCCGCCAGACTAGGCGGGTGCTGCCTTTATTATTGGAACACTACTCCTGATCTCTTCAGCCATAGGCTAGTTAAGTAGCGCATAGATGTGTAATGGTTTAAGATGAATTCAAAGGGCAGCCCAGCTGTAAGGGGTGTCCGTTAAGAGAAGCATAGCAGTCTATGCGCTGCAGCTATGGAGGGAGTGTGCCCTATGTTCCGAAGAGACTACATCGTGCGGATGATTGAGGACATGACGGCAATGGTTGCCAAGGTAATGACGCTTAAGCAGGAGAAAAAGACAACTGAGGCTTTGTGGGAGGTCGATGAGCTGCTGATCCGGCATTTCCGCCTGAATTCCCGGCTGCTGAATTCATTGTCCGTAGAGGATATTATCGATATGTATTTGCTTGGAGGCGTTGTGGAATCCGATAAGCTTCAGGGTGTGGCGCGGCTGCTTAAAGAAGAAGGAGAAATCTATGCTGCGGCTGGAAATCAAGATGCGGCTTTGTTCAGAGCGATGAGGTCGCTGCATCTTTTTTTGTACGCGGATCTTCATGGTGCAGAACGTGAATTGCTGCAGATGCCGGCTGATATTGATGAGCTGTTAATAGAAACGCAGGCGTATAGGCTTCCGGCAAAAACAGAACGGCTGCTGCTCACCTACATGGAATCGATCGGACGGTATGCCAAAGCAGAGGACAGCCTCTACAGACTATGGGAGCAAGGGGAGAATGTTGCCCGGGAAGGTAAAGAGCTGTATGACCGTCTTCTGCTGAAAAGCCCGGAGGAACTGGAACTCGGCGGTCTTCCGTCACAAGAGGTTAGAGAAGGCAGGGAGGAATGGGAGAGACGGCTACAGGTTCACTGAAAAAATGCTATACTACATTAAGAAAATTCAAGAGAACAATCGTCTCCCATGTTATGAATAACTATGACCTAAATGTATAACCCTATAATTTATTTTTGCGTGACGAAAGTGAGATGTACCCTGTGGAATCTTTGAATGCATTGATTGAACAAGTCATAAGCGGCCGTACTCTGATTACGGCAACTCTTAGCCAGCTGCGCAGCAAAGGAGAGACCCTGTATACCAAGGTTCAGGTGAAGCCTGTGGAATTAAAGGGCAAGCTGAATTATCAGTTTGCCTATTATACCGGTCCCAAGGTTGAACACCGCAATATTCCGGCTGAGGCCGCAGCGGAGGAACTGATGTCGCTGCTGAGAGAGACGTTTCGCCAAGGGCTGCTCTGTACCATTGAGGCAGATTATCAAGTGCTGATCAGCAAAAAGTACAAGGTTTCGATTCTGACCAAATCTCCGAGCAAACAGGAGGCTCCGGACTTGGCCCATAACCGCCGCAAGCGGTATGTGCTGGATGAAGGAGAGCCTGTGCCGTTTCTGGTGGAGCTGGGCATTATGAATAGTGATGGAAAGGTGCTGGCTAAGAAATACGACAAGTTCCGCCAGATCAACAGGTTCCTGGAGATGGTGGAGGATGTGCTTAACGATCTGCCTGCTGGCCGTCCATTGACCATTGTTGATTTTGGCTGCGGCAAATCCTATTTGACCTTTGCCCTGTATCATTATCTGGCCATCCGCGAACAGCGGGAGCTGAACATTGTCGGACTCGATCTCAAAGCCGATGTCATTGAGCATTGCAGTGCGCTTGCGTCCAGGCTCGGCTACGACAAGCTGCGCTTCCTGGTTGGTGATATCGCGGACTATAACGAGCTGGATCAGGTCGATATGGTCGTAACACTTCATGCCTGCGATACGGCTACTGATGCTGCACTGGAAAAAGCCGTCCGCTGGGGCGCATCGGTGATCCTTTCAGTTCCCTGCTGCCAGCATGAGCTGTTTGCCCAGATCGAAAGTGAGGTGCTGAATCCGCTGCTGACGCACGGAATTCTAAAAGAACGGTTCTCCGCCCTAGCTACCGACGCGATCCGGGCGAAGCTGCTGGACCTCATGGGTTACCGGACACAACTGCTGGAGTTCATCGATATGGAACATACGCCGAAGAACATCCTCATCCGCGCTGTCAAAAGCGCAAGCGGAGACAACGCTGCCAAATGGCGCGAATACAGTGCATTCCGTGACTTTCTTGGTGCCGAACCGTATCTTGAACGTGCTTGCACTGATCTGCTGCCGGCAAAAAGCAGCCTGGAGGGTTAATCCCTTTAATAGGATGAATAGTTAATACCATGACAGGACGGACGGTTCCCGGAGGGAACAGCCGTCCTGTTTTGAATTTATACATTCATATGGCCCCGCTATAAATAATCCGGATATTCAGCTTACGTTATCTTTTGTTTTAGATTAAATCTGGAAATACTGAAGGTAACTTGATTCATACAGGAGAAATTCGAATGCGGTGGAATAAGCGGCAGAACAGCCCGGAGCGGAATATAGTGTGTATTTGTGCAGGTGCGGTATTTACTGCGGGGGTGGCAGCCTGTCTGTTGAGAGGGCTGTTTTTTACCGGGGAGATGTATCCGTTTCTCACGGTGTGGTTTGCACTGTGCGGGCTTCTTTTCGCCCCGGTGCTGGCTGTATTTGAATTGCACAAGAGGACTGACGGAAGAGGTCAAGAATTCGGGAGCCCTGTGGTGAAAAAGGCCGCTTTGACCCTGCTGGGCTGTCCGCTGGCGATCCTTGTTCTTTATGCATGGTCAGGGCTGCGGGGGCCTATATCTGCGCAGGGGACACTGGATGAGCTGCTCCGTTGGGGATTTTATGCTTCTTTTGCCGTACTGGCTTATTTCTGTTCGGGGTACCGGCAGGGTGCCCGGCTTCTTGGGGCGATGTGGCATGCGATGGGATTAGCCATCAGTTTAAGCGCATTGCTTGCAGTATGTGTTGGGTTCAAGCTCCCCTATGCGGTAGCATATACTTCAGCGCCTGAAGTCAGCGCCACAGGCGCCAGACTGGCAGGTCTGCTCGAATATCCGAATACCTTTGGAGCGGTAATGGCTGTTTTCCTGCTGGAGCGGCTGTTTGCCGCTGCTCCCCTGATGGAATCAGCTAAGTCCAGGCCATCAGCGATCAAACAGTCCGCAGTTACTGGAATGTATGGCATGCTGCCGCTGTTTCCCTATGCTGCCGCGCTGCTCCTCAGTGAGTCGCGCGGCGCGTGGTTGTCCGCGGCCTTCGCCGGCGCCGCGGTCCTGCTCTGGAAGCGGCAGCTCTGCGCGCCGCTTCTGCTTGCCGGCGCCGCGCCTATGGCTGCTGCGGCGCTGCTCTACCGCCAGCTGGCCCGTGCCGGGCTGGCGGTAGAGCCTGGACCCGGCCTGCTGCTGCTGGCCGGGCTGTGGGGCGCCGCGCTGCTTGGCGGCGCGTGGCTGTGCCGCCGCCGGCGAGTCGCGGCAGGCGGGGGCTGCGCCGCCAGGGTGGCTCTGGCGGCGGCGGTGTGGACGGCGGCGGGCAGCGCCGTCCTCCTGCAGGTACGCGAGCGGATAACCGGACCGTCATCGACGGTCGCTGCTCGCGGGCTGCTCTACCGCGATGCCTGGAAGCTCGCGGCAGAGGCGCCCTGGCTGGGACGCGGGGGCGGGACTTGGCGGAGCTCGTATCTCGCCGCCCAGTCCCGCCCCTATGTGGGCAGCCAGGTGCACAATGGTTACCTCGACCTCCTGCTGAACCTGGGAGGCGCCGGCCTTGCCATTCTCCTGCTGCTGCTGGCCGCAGCAGGATGTCTGGTGGCAGCAGCAGCGCCAAGGCTGCTGCCGTCGCTGCTGGCGCTTGCCCTGCACAGCGCCGTCGACTTTGACTGGAGCTACGGCCTCATGTGGCTGCTGCTGTTCCTGCTGCCAGCGCTTGCCCGGGCCGAGAAGCTTCACAGCGCTGCTGCAGGCGAACCGCCACAGCTCCCCATATCCGCCAAGTCGCCACCCGTTCCCGGCGGGCTGGAAAGGGCTGCTGCGGTGGTTGGCCCCACAAGGTCAGTTACATTCCCATTATCACCTGCAAGGGGTCCAGTCACATGTACCTCGTCACAGCTCCCCGCATCCGCCAAGTCGCCACCTGTTCCTGGCGGTCCGGGAAGGTCTGCTTCTGCGCCGGATGTTTTTCCGGTAGCTGCGAACCCTGTATCTGTTGCAGCCTCGCCAGAGCTGACGCCAGTACCTCCCATGTGCATGCTTGTACCCGTCTTCACTATGCCGCTTCGTCCATGGAGGGCTGCGGCAGTCACACTGCTGTGCAGTGTGGCGCTGGCACTCTTCATCCTGTCCTTTCAAGCGATGAAAGGGGAAACACTATATATGCAGGCGGCGGGCACCTTGCAGGTTAAAGACAGAATTGCCCTGCTGCAGCAATCCCTGCAGTGGAACCCTCGTGATCCCATGACTGCTGCCGCTTTATCCCGGATGGTGCCAGTGAACCAGGGACGTGACCTGCTTTTGAAGAGTCTGAAGTACTCTCCAGAGAATGCTGTTATAAAGTGGGAACTGGCAAAACGGGCACTGGAAGGGGATCATCCGGGAACGGCACTGTACTGGGTGCGAAAAAGCCAGCAACTTGATGTCTTTAATGCGGTCAAACGGATAAAAGCGGCAGAAGGAATGCTGGACATGAGTGTACGGAGACTCCGGGAGGGGGACTGGATAAGCGCGCGACTGAGTGCGGAAGCTGGTCTGGAGCTGCTGCGGCAGTACCATCTGTTGGGGGAGCGGGAGATTGGGAAGGGAATTCAGCACAATGACCGCCGGTTTGGCAATAGGCAAGAAGCCGAAGGCTTAGGCCTACGGCTGAGGGGAGTACGTTCCGAAGCCTGGCATTTGGAGACGGCAATCCGTTTGTAAACTGGCAGACGAGTTGCCGGAACTAAAGTTTTAATCTTATGAAATCATGCCGTTGCCAAATTCCTTCTTTTCAGCGACGGCAGCACATCGGACGTTGCGTGGGTTGCTCTATTCTAAGAAGTTGTATCTCCTGTTCTTAAGCCCTGTTACGGGGAGAGATCAGCCATGAATACGCCAATGGCAGTAAGATGACAATCACAAGTGCTGCAATAATCATACTCATGGACAAGCTTTTGGGTAAAAATGCTCCGAGCACCATCAACAGACCGCCGATCATCCACATCCTGCCTGAGAAACGGTGTGTCTTCCGCCATACCTCCGGGCTGGCCAGCGTCCAGGCTGTGCGGATGCCTGTGAAATAGTTGTCCCGGATCTGGGGCATAAAGTTGCCTACTACAACAAACAGCAAGCCCAGAACGACCATAGCAATTTTTCCGGCAGGAATGCTTTGATCCAGACCATAAGAGACGTTCAGTACGAGCATGGCATCGAACACAGCTGCGATCACTAGACGAATCATTTTGTAGGCATTTTGAAATTTACTGTAATTCTCTCTCTTGGGATCAATATTGCGGATGAACTGCATCGCGAGCGGAAAAACCAGCCCCATAAAGCCCGTCAAGGCGATAATAGAACCTTTGCTCCAGTACGAGTTAACCTCACCGCTGATGCTGAAATGGGCAGGGAGCTGATCGGGCAGCTTGCTGTAATTGACCAGTGCATAACCCAGTGAGAGAACACCCAGAATCACAATCATCGTGTCCTGCCATTTCCATTTGAAATCCTTCATCATCAATCAGCCTCCTTGTTTTTATCTTTACCCTGCTTGGGTGTGGACTCTGTGCGGTTTGGCGCTTCACTCTCTTTTCCCGTACCCGTAAACTCAAGGAACCAGCCGAGCACCTCTTCAAGCACGGTCGTATCGAGTGAATACAGAATAAATTGTCCCTGACGTTCGTCCTGTACCAGTCCCGCATGTTTCAGGGCGTTAAGATGATGGGAGATACTGGGCTTTGACATGTTAAAATAATCGGCGATCTCCCCGGCAGTACGATCCTTTTCCCTAAGCAGCCGTAGAATCTGTCTCCGGGTCGGGTCAGCCAGCGCTTTGAAGGATTCGTTCATCATTCACCTGGCCTTTCGATATTTAAATAATTATCTAAATGTATAATATTTCTTTCAGGATAGAAATGTCAATGTGCATTTTCATACCGGAGCGGCAACATTGATTTCTTCTTGAAATATAAGGATTTATATGTTTCACGCTATAAATCATCCTTCTATTTCTCGCTGAAACGGATTCCGTCCCTAAAAAGGACGGCGAAGCCGTTTTCACTTGCCAGAAAGGTTTTCAGTTTCCCTTAAGTAGAAGTCGTAAGCCCGCATATGCTAGAATAGGCTAGGAGAAGCTGGGTACATAGAGTGGAATCGCCAAAAGTTTATGAAACACAAAGCGAATTCCGCGAAAAAAACGGGAGGAGGAGCTGCATTTGCATGTTATTTCTGATCTGATCTCGCAGTTGTTTGAATGGATTCAGAGTCTTGGGTATTTCGGGATTATGATCGGACTAATGATTGAGGTTATCCCAAGTGAAATTGTACTGGCCTATGGCGGCTATCTGGTCTCGCAAGGAGAGATTAATTATTTTGGCGCGGTGCTCTTTGGTACAGTAGGCGGAGTTGTGGCCCAGATATTTGTATACTGGATTGGCCGTTATGGCGGCAGACCCGTTCTGGAGAAATACGGGAAGTACATTTTTATCAAGAAAAAGCATATTGACCATTCCGAAGAATGGTTCCGAAAGTACGGAACTGGCGTTATTTTCACAGCGCGGTTCATTCCGATTGTGCGCCACGCCATATCGGTTCCTGCCGGAATCTCGCGTATGCCGCTGGCCAAGTTCACTTTGCTGACTACGCTTGCGGTCATTCCATGGAGTGCGCTTTTTGTATTTTTAGGTAAGACGCTAGGCGCAAAATGGGAAACAATTGATGAAGAGGCTGCCAAATATACCCACGAGCTGATTCTTGCCGCCATTGCTGTCATTGTTATATACTTCCTGTTCAAATGGTACAAATCCAAGAAGAAAGGTAGTGCAGTATGAAGCAGAATGTAGCCCCTAAATTCGGTCAAGGCCTTACTCCGCGCCAGTTCGTGGAGGGATGACGAAGAATCAGCAGGTATTCGAATCATGGTATGAAAAATTCACCTGGGAAGATGCAAACGACCGGGAGTACTTTGAAAGTTTGAACCACCGGGATGACCTTCGGGTACTGATACTCGCTGCGGATTGGTGTGGAGATGTTGTACGCAATGTACCGGTCGTGTTCCGTATTCTGGAAACAGCAGGCATCCGAACCGAAGTGCTGATTTTGGAAGAAAATCAGGACGTTATGGATGATTATCTAACAATGGGCGGCAGATCCGTGCCGATCGTGATTTTTGCCGATACAGGCGGTTACGTGCTGGGTCATTGGGGACCCCGTCCAGAGCATGTGCAGTCGCTGATGAGAGAGTTCAAACAAGAGAATCCTGACCGCGAGGCTCCTGACTACGAGAGCAAAATTGCCGAAGTCCGCAAGGCGATGGGCCAAGCCTATGGGGAAGGAACGGAATCGCACGCAGTAATCGCCAAAGAACTGCGCAGCCTGATCTCCGGATTCTAAGAAGAGATGCTTAATATTCGTTCATATAATTTGGGATCGCTTCAGACGAATGCTTATTTGCTTACCGGAGCGGACCCCGGACGTGGCATTATTATTGACCCCGGTGCAAATCCGGCAGCCCTTCTCCGGGCTGCTGAAGGAATGGAGATTGAGGCTGTTCTACTCACCCATGCCCACTTTGATCATATCGCCGGGCTTGATGAGATCCGCAAAGCCAAGAAATGTCCAGTGTACCTGCATCCTTTGGAGAGTGAGTGGCTGGGCAGTCCCAAGCTGAACGGCTCCCTCTTGTGGCCGGATGTCACACCACCCATTAGCACAGAACCTGCTGAGTATGATCTGGCAGAAGGGCAGGTACTTACGCTTCTGGGGCTTACCTTCCGTGTCATGCATACGCCTGGGCATTCTCCGGGCAGCGTCAGCTTCCTTTGTGGAAATGATCTCTTTTCCGGTGACGTACTCTTTAAGCTTGGAGTAGGACGTACCGATTTGCCTGGAGGCAGGGAGCGTGATCTTATTGATTCCATCCGGGGGAAATTATACCGGCTGGATGAGGAAGTCAGAGTATTTCCCGGCCATGGGCCACGGACAACGATTGGTTTTGAGCGGCTCCGTAATCCTTATGTGCCCATGTAATGGTCTGCATCGCGCCCAATCGACAATAAGTGAGAAAATACTGATGGACAAGAGAATACAAAGTTGCTACAATATTGTTAATTAAATGTAACATTAACCTCGCGAAGCACGCAGACTGTGGAATAATCCCGGTTTGCGTTCTTTTTTTGTCTATTTTTAAGGAGAAAGGGTGCTAGGGGACGGGATCATGAAAAAAATTAAACAGGAATTACATAGCGGGGAAGAATATCCGGTATCAGTATCTATTATGGTAGCGCAGGAGAAAAAGGAATGTCTCTTCTGGAGCTTCCCGCACGGCAAGGGTGCAATTCAACCCTGGCGGCGGAGATTGTGGGAACTGCAAAATAATTCAGATGGCGAATGAACGATTCGCTCTACATATTCGTATTACATAGGAATGAACGATACAGATGGAGGAGCAGATGAGCGACGGGACGCACGATAGGATCATCAGAGCGCAGCAAGGCGATGCTTCCGCGCTGGCTGTGCTACTGCGGGATCATTATGCCTTTCTCTACAAATATCTGATCAAGGCAACCATGGACCCTTCACTTGCGGAAGAGCTTGCCCAGGATACCATGGTCCGTTGCATGGAGAAGATTGCTGCCTATAACGGAGCTTCTTCTTTTTCCTCATGGCTGATTACCATTGCTACCCGTCTGTATATCGACAGGAAGCGCCGCTGGAAGCTGGAGATGCAGTGGAAACGGCAGGAAGAGGGAGTGAGGTCCATCCGCTGGCGTTTCGAGAGCCGGAATCTGGAGTGGAGCGAGGTACTTGATGCGCTCTCACGCCTGACCTCCGCTCAGCGCATGGCAGTACTGCTCAAGCATTATTACGGTTATGGGTATGAAGAGATTGCTGATATTTTGCAGATCCCTTCCGGCACTGCCAAATCTCGGGTAGCATCGGGGCTAAATCAACTGCGAAAGGAGCTTAGTGAGGATGAAGAAGAAGGATGAAGAATTGCTTCGGATGCTGTCGTCAGACCTGGCGCGGCTTGACGCACAGTACGATGATATATCGCCACCATCCTTGCCCGGACTGGAGCAGCTAATCGCTGATGAAGCTCTTCACAGGCAATTCCGGAGCCGCAGAGAGTTTCAGAGATTTTTACTAGTGGGGCTGTTCTTGGTGAGTGTTGTCTTGTTTAGCTTGGGATTCGCACCAGTAACGTACTGGATCCTTCAGGCGGCATTTCCGGTTGCCGCGCTTGGCTGCTTGGCGGTTGTACGGCTCAGGCTTCGGCGGGAGGACACAGAAGAGTGAATGAACTGCAGGATGTGCCTTATTGGTTGTGGGGTTGTCTGGCTGTGGCACTGCTGCTCCAGGGTACCTTGCTCTTTCGGAATGCACAGAAGCGCGGCAAAGGCAAAATGGCCTGGTTCTGGGGCCTATGGGGATTAACCGGGATTCCTACACCGCTTATTTGTTATCTGTTGTTTGTGGTCTATTTTGACTGGAGAAAAACATATAAGAAGCCTTGATCAGCCGGACTGTGGTTCCGGAGAAGTATATAGAGGGTGGGTGTAATTATGGATGAAATCAAATGGGGTTTAATTTGGCCGCTGCTTGCACTGCAGGCAGTGCTGGCCATAATCGGCTTGATCTCTTTGGCCAAGGCAGAACGGACACGGGGACCCAAGTGGCTGTGGGTGATTATATTGATTTTTGGGAATCTCCTGGGCAGCGTGGCATATTTTACGGTAGGAAGGAAAGAAAGCTGATGCCGCTGCTACAAGTAACAAATTTACGCAAAGTCTATGGAGAGCATACCTCAGTGGACGGAATCTCTTTTGATATTGAAGCAGGAAAATGCGTGGCTTTACTGGGCCCTAACGGCGCAGGAAAGACCACCACCCTGCGTATGCTGGCCGGTCTGTTGCAGCCTAGCTCGGGGTTAATATCTTTTGATGGCGGCAGCGGTGTGGATTACCGCAGTCTGCTGGGCTATTTGCCGCAATCTCCGGCATTTTACGGCTGGATGAGCGGGCAGGAGTATGTTGTGTTTGCTGCGAAACTTAGCGGTATCTCTTCTAGCGAAGCTGGGAGACTTGCGGCGGAAGCTCTGGAACACGTAGGTTTGAAGGACGTATCCCGCCGCAGGATCGCCGGATATTCCGGTGGGATGAAGCAGCGGCTTGGTCTTGCCCAAGCGCTGGTTCACCGCCCCCGGTTGCTGCTTCTGGATGAACCGGTTTCTGCCCTTGATCCTATTGGACGCCGGGAGGTTATGGAGCTGCTGAGGGGGATCCGGGAGGAGACCACCATTATTTTTTCTACCCACGTCCTGCATGACGCCGAAGAAATTTGTGACGATATTATCCTGATGAATCATGGTTTAGTAGCAGAACAGGGAACGCTATCCCGGCTGCGCTCACAATACAGCCTGCCTGTGATTCGCTTGAGTACGGGGATGGATGAGAAGGCACTGGGCTGGCTGCAAGATCTTGCACACAGATCCTTTGTTGAGCAGTCCGTGATCTTTTCCGGGTCTGCTACCCTGAATGTCAGTGATATGGAACTGGCGCGCCGTACTATTCTTCAGGAAGCTGCAAGCCTGGACATTTCGTTGCTTCAATTCGAAGCGGGCTCTTCCACCCTTGAAGACCTGTTCATGAAGGTGGTGGGGGCATGAAGAATGTATGGACGCTTTACCATAAAGAAATGTTGGAGGCCCTGCGCAGCTATAAACTAATTTGGGTCCCGGTAGTATTTATGATTCTTGGTATTATGCAGCCGCTCACAACCTATTACATGCCAGAGATCCTCAAAGCATCCGGGAATGTGCCGCCTGGAATGCTGGAGGGATATGAGATGCCGGGACCGGCTGTCGTAATGGCACAGACACTTGGACAATATGGTACCATCGGTATGCTGATACTCGTGCTGTGCGTAATGAACAGTCTGGCCGGTGAACGGAGCGGAGGGACTATAGAGATGCTGATGGTCAAGCCGGTGGCCCCCGCGGCTATCGTCTCGGCCAAGTGGGCTGCCCAATTGACTACTCTTATTATTGCTCTTGGACTGGGCGTAGCAGGAGCGGCCTATTATACAGAGCAGTTGATGGGTCCTCTTTCCTGGGGCAGGTTATGTGCAGGAGCCGGGTTATACGGGCTGTGGCTGCTGTGTGCAGTCTCGCTGACGCTGCTGTTCAGCGCATGGCTGCGCGGACCAGCGGCTGCGTTTCTGGGCCTGGGGGCCGCAGCGGTGATGTCGCTGGCCCATAGCCTGCTGCCATTGCAATTAGGTTGGACACCTGCGGCGTTAACTGCCCAGTCTGCTGCAATTATTACGGAAGGAAGCGGCGCAACCTGGGGGCCCGTGTGTTCTGCAGCTGTTCTGATTGTAGTATGCATTGCCGCCGCATCCCTCCTGATTCGCAGGAATAAACTGCCCGATTGATAATACATGCGAAATTTGACGAAATTAATCGGTTTTTAGAATGTTATCTGCAAAAAAACAGCTGAACCCGCTTGCTGGTGCTGGACAGCTCTATCTTTTTTTAGTAGACTGTTGGAACAAGTAAGAGTTATGAAAGATTCCAGGTCAGGAGGTAGGGCGATGCTGCGTTTAGGTGAGAAGATTGTCATTGTCGCGGACGCTTTCGAGCAGAGTCTTCCTATCGGAGACTATGGCTACCTGATTGCTTATGACCGTAATCCTGACAATGCGTTTGATTACGTCATCCGTGTTCCGCAGGCCAACAGAAATTTCTATGTTACAGCTGAGGATGTTGAAGCGGAAGAGCAGTTGCTGGCAGCTCAGGCTGAAAGTGCAACGCATGAAGCATTGATAGACTATGCTTTGTCCACGCACAATGAGAAGCTGTTTCATCATTTGATGAATGGCGAAGAAGTGGAAGCAGTAGAGACAGAGACAACCAATAAGGAAAGCCTGTCCCAGGCGGATTTCATCAAACAGGTGAATCTTCGCGCTTGGATTTAAGGAAAACCGGCGAAAGCCGGTTTTTTTGTATTTCGTGTTTAATTTTTTGATATATAGAGTATCGCTGCTTCGGAAGTATACGCTCTTCTTACAGAGACCGGCGTGGCCGTTTCTACTTGTTACACAATAACAAAGCAATATGTATCAAATTTCCCCCCTATTTTAGAACAGTTTGCTCCTTATCCCGTCTGTAGCAGCTATGCTACGCTTACAGCGAACGGACACCACTACGGGTGAAGCCTGATTTCAGCAGCGGGCGGGGACCGACAGACTGCCAGGGGGAGATAAACAAATGAAAGCTTTCAGGAGCGCACTTTGTGTGCTGTTATGTGTGTTGATGATTGTAAGTATCGCAGGTTGTGAAGGTGGAAAAGCCGGAGAACAGGTGATTCCTGCGGCTTCGGCACAGCAGAAGGACGGTACAGCGGCCGCAAAAACAGATGGAGAGGCTGATCAGACGGCCAAAGGAAACGCAGTGCTTACTTACAAGCCGGGAACCTATACCGGATCAGCCAAGGGCCATAACGGATTAGTAACGGTAGAGACAGTATTCAGTGAAACTGCAATTGTCTCGGTGAAGGTTACGGAGAGCTCGGAAACAGCAGGGGTTGGTGATGCCGCCAATGAGAAAATTCCCCAGCGGATTGTCGAGAACCAATCTTTGGCTGTAGATGCTGTTTCGGGTGCGTCGCTAGCAAGTAAAGCCATTATTGAGGCAGTGCAGGATTGCGTCAAGCAGGCGGGTGCCGATCCGGCAGTGCTGCTGGTGAAGCAGGAGAAGAAGGGCGGAGGAGTACAGAATATGGCCTACGACGTTGTGGTGGTTGGTGCTGGAGCTTCGGGCACTGCCGCGGCGTTGGCTGCAGCGGATGCAGGTAGCAGTGTACTGCTGTTGGAGAAGACTTCGGTACCAGCTGGTGCAGGTACGATGGCTGGGGGAATGTTCACTACGGGCAGCAAGCTTCAGCAAGCGGCAAATCTGCCGGATTGTTCGCAGTGGTTGTATGACCAATATATGGAGACGAGCAATTATAAGGCCAACAGCCGTCTGGTCCGTGAAGTGATCAGCAAATCAGGCAGCACGGTAGACTGGCTCATGGAGAATGGTGCTAAATTTACGCTGATTGATCCGGGTGTAGGTGGACAGCCGGTGCATAAAGGTGACCCTAAGGCATTCGTCGGCTACGTGGACGGCGGTTCGGCAGCGATCGGTGCCCTGCATAAGTCGATTGAGAAAAAGGGCGGGAAGATTCTATTCGATACAAAAGGCGAATCGCTGATTATTGATAAAGGTGCTGTAATTGGTGTGAATGCTACACAAACGGATGGCACCAAGCTGGTGATTTCTGCTAAGTCCGTTGTGCTGGCTACCGGCGGTTATGCCGCCAATGCCGAGATGATGAAGCAGTATCTGGGCGACAAAGCGCCACTTGGCTCCATTGCCTCAGCTACCGGGGATGGAATCAACATGGCCTGGAAAGCCGGGGCGGCTGAACTGGGTACAGATGTCGGGCAGTTCTTTTTCCTGAACGGTACAGAGAAGGGACAGGCCATGAAGCATGCTTCCGATATATGGACAGTGGGAAGTTATCCGTTTCTCTGGGTAAATAACAACGGTGAGCGTTTTACAAACGAAGAGGTGATCTTTGAGTATGCTGCGGCAGGGAACGCGCTGTATGAACAGCCGGGCGGAGCGGCCTGGAGCGTTTTTGACCAGGGGACTGTTGATCAGATCAAGCAGAAGGGCTTTGTGTCTATTGCTGACATTTACGGCACCTGGAAGAATGATCCGCAGGCCTTCAAGGAATTTAATGAGCCGGTCAATACGGTAGCGCTGAACAAGTTCCAGGAGACACCTTATGACCTGACTCCTTTTTTGGAGGAAGGAATTGCAGCCGGGGCTGTGGTCAAAGGCGAGACCTTTGGTGAGCTTGGAGAGAAGGCGGGCATGAGCAAGACTGTCTTCGAGTCTACGGCCAAACGCTACGCGCAAATGGCCAACGCTGGCAAAGACAGCGATTTTTACAAAGATCCCAAGTATTTAAGCAAGCTGGATAAGGGGCCTTACTACGCAGTTAATATCATGACACGTACACTAACGACTCTTGGCGGAGTCAAGGTCAACCAGAATATCCAGGCGGTTGATAACAATGAGAAGGTGATTCCGGGTCTGTGGGTAGCCGGAAGCGATGCGGGAGGCATGTACTCCAGCAGCTATGTGATGTTTGAAGGTGGAACCTTGGGCTTTGCCTACATTTCGGGACGGATGGCCGGAGAGAATGCTGCCAGGTACGCCGCGACTGTTCAATAACTCATTACAACAAAGGGCTATTCATGCCCCTGTCAGAATCGGGATGTACCTTGTCCCGGTTTTTTGGCATATCTGTCTCCGTTCTTCCACTCTCCTGCCAATTCCAACATTTTAAAAGACATGCCCAGATGCAGCCCGAGCTCAGCGTCTCCCAATTGAATATCGGCAATTTCCTGGATTTTTTTGATTCGGTATAGCAGTGTGCTGCGCTGGATATGGAGATCTTGTGCAGTCTTGGATTGATTGCAGACATTCTGCAAATAGCAGTATAGCGTTGAGGTGAAGCATGTATTGTACTGGCCGTCATATTCCAGAAGGACAGCCAGCGCCGGATGGCAGTGCGTTCTCAGCTTCTCGGAGGTAGTTGAGATCTCTAACAGGTCATAGAGCACATATTTCTCATAAAAATAGAGGGCCTCCCCTATGTGAAGTGTGGAGCCGAGCTTCAGTGCCTTCTGCGCCTGCTGATAGTGTGGGCGGACTTCTGAAAGACAGTGGAAGCGCCTGCTGATTCCGCAGTGCAGACTGTGACCCAATAGGAGTGTCTGCAGATTCTGCAAATCTTCCGGCAATAATTGTTTGGTGTTTCGGCGCGTTGCTGTCACGACAATGCAGCCGTTATAAATGATTGTTATGGCACCGGACAGAATCTCCTCCAGTTTTTTACTGAGAAACTGCAGCATGGTATTCTCACGTTCGTAGTCCTGAATGGAGATGACTAGCATATAGAAACTACTGGCCTTAGAAGTAGCCAAGGACAGGCGGTTCAAATCCGGAATCGGTTCCGGCAGAGAATCTTTCTCTAGAAGATGATACAGCAGATATTCGTCATATTTCCCGCTGGCATTGCTCAGGAAGCTGTCCTTCTGCATTTCCAGGCTGACCATTTTGCAGAGAACGGCGACAAGCTCATAATCAAATTCATGGAACGGGCGCTCGTATTCGAACACGGAGATAAAAGCTGCCAGCTGGCCGTTGATCCGAATGTTGGAAATCATATAGGCGTATTCATCGATCTCATGTTCAATAATCAACTGCGGGTAGTCGTTTTGATTGACCATCTCGAATCGTCGTTTGTTGCGGTACACATCATAGCAGGAACTAAACCCGCTTTTACCGTCATAGGTTGCAAGAAACTCCGCAACGGGTGCGTCCTGTTTCAGTTGGCGCGGAGTTGCCATAAGAGTAAAGGACATATCGCATAAAGCAAAGGGGTTCTCTAGCATCGTATAGGCTTCATCAAGCAGCTTCTGCAAGGCGTAGCCCTGCAATAACGTATTGTGCAATTTTTCACAATTGGTATTGAACCTCCGCCAGGCATACAGCAGATCTCTGAGTTCGTGATATACGGCTGCACCGCAGGCGGCATTCCTTAGCAAAATGAGGTTTTTGGCAACAGGCAGGTCGGAACAGCGGTTCAGCGCGTCATTGGCTGCGGCTGCACAGGGTGCGGCATACAGAATATTGATGCAGTCGCTGTCTAAGAGCAGACCCAGTCTCTCTTCGGAGCTGGCGATATAAAGAACTCCGGGATCCAGTAAAGTCAGGCGTTCCGTGTCCAGTTCCACCCCATATATAACAGTACAATCCTGACGGGATACTAGTAATTCGGTGTCATACTGTTCCAGTCTGGAGGAGATGGAGAATAGCGTTATTTGCATCGGAGATCTTCCTTTTCACTGTTTTAGCAAGGTCGAAGCTGTTGCTGATCACTCCAGTTTAACATGCAGCACAAGCGGTGAATTAGGAGGAAACGCACAAGCACATTGAATTGTAGAGGCTTCTACAATATAATTAACACGTTATCCGGGCGCTTTAGCCCTTTAAACAGGAGGGATATTCGAATGAGCATTACCGTCAATGATGTGCAGCATGTGGCCAAGCTTGCCCGTCTGCATTTAAGCCCGGAAGAAGAGGCAAAACTTACTGAACAGATGAATGCTATTTTACAATATGCTGAGAAACTGAATGAGCTGGATACCGAAAACGTAAAGCCTACCACACATGTACTCCAGGTCAGCAATGTCATGCGCGATGATGTGGTGAAGGAGAGCTTGTCTCAAGAGGAAGCATTGCTTAACGCACCTGAAGAGGAAGACGGGCATTTCAAGGTTCCCGCAGTTCTGGAATAACTATAGCGAAAGGAGGAAGAATGTTGAGCCTGTTTCAATATCGATTGCCTGAATTACATAATATGCTGCATACCAAAGAGATTTCGGTCAGCGAACTGACTGAAGAATCCCTGGCTGCCATTGCGGAGCGCGACGGTAAAGTGCATGCATTTTTGACTTTAAATGAAGAAGGGGCCCGCACTTCAGCACGTGCGCTGGATGATAAGCTGGCCTCCGGAGCAGCCCGTGGACTGCTCTTTGGTCTTCCTGCCGGAATTAAGGACAATATTGTTACCAAGGGGCTGCGCACGACTTGTGCCAGCCAATTCCTCACCAATTTCCAGCCGGTCTATGATGCCACCGTCGTCTCCAAGCTGCGCGAGGCAGATGCTATTACAATCGGCAAACTGAATATGGACGAGTTCGCCATGGGCGGCTCCAATGAGAATTCTTCTTTCGGCCCGGTTCGTAACCCTTGGGATTTGGAACGTGTTCCTGGCGGCTCCAGTGGTGGATCTGCAGCAGCGGTAGCTGCCGGAGAAGTATTGTTTGCTCTCGGATCTGACACAGGTGGCTCCATACGCCAGCCCGCTTCATACTGCGGAGTAGTGGGCCTTAAGCCTACTTATGGCCTGGTTTCACGTTACGGGCTTGTCGCATTTGCTTCTTCACTGGACCAAATTGGCCCTATTACCCGCAATGTAGAGGACTCGGCTTATGTGCTCCAGGCCATTGCCGGCTATGACGCTCAGGACTCTACCTCGGCCAAAGTTGAAATTCCTGACTATCTCAGTTCCCTCACAGGCGATATCTCGGGACTGCGGATCGCTGTGCCGAAAGAGTACATCGGTGAAGGTGTGGATGCTTCTGTCCGTGAGACTGTCCTGTCAGCACTGAAGGTACTGGAAAGCCTTGGCGCAGTCTGGGAAGAAGTTTCTTTGCCGCATACTGAATATGCCGTTGCAACCTACTATCTGCTTTCTTCTTCAGAAGCTTCTTCAAACCTGGCACGTTTTGACGGTGTGCGCTACGGGGTACGCGCCGATGATGGTGGAGGTTTGCTTGATCTGTACCATAATTCCCGCAGTCAAGGCTTTGGGGCCGAGGTGAAGCGGCGGATTATGCTGGGTACTTACGCACTGAGCTCCGGTTATTATGACGCGTATTATTTGAAGGCGCAGAAGGTGCGTACATTGATTAAACAGGACTTTGACGAAGTCTTCAAAAAGTATGATGTAGTCATCGGGCCCACAGCGCCAACCACCGCCTTCAAGCTGGGGTCACAGACTGAAGACCCGTTGACGATGTATCTAAATGATATTTTGACGATTCCCGTAAGTCTTGCCGGTATTCCTGCGGTCAGCATCCCCTGCGGTTTTGCTGAAGGATTGCCTGTAGGCCTGCAAATTATCGGCAAAGAATTTGATGAGAGTACAGTTCTGCGCGTTGCGCATGCCTATGAACAGCATACGGATCATCATAAGCAGCTCCCGCAGCTGTAATTGCAGCAGCCGGGTGTTCAAGCAGGAGTATAGGCTCACAAAACATTTAAGGGAATGAGAATAGATATGGCTAAATACGAAACAGTCATCGGACTGGAAGTTCATGTGGAGCTTCATACCAAGTCCAAAATCTTCTGCGGCTGCTCTACGGAATTTGGAGCCCCGCCCAATACACATACCTGCCCTGTCTGTCTGGGACATCCCGGTGTTCTGCCGGTACTGAACCGCCAGGCGGTGGAGTATGCCATGAAAGCAGCGATGGCACTGAACTGTACGATTGGTGATGTCAGCAAATTTGACCGCAAAAACTACTTCTATCCCGATTCACCCAAGGCATACCAAATTTCGCAATACGACCAGCCTATAGGCCTGAACGGCTGGATTGATATCGAGGTGAACGGAGAGACCAAACGGATTGGCATCACCCGTCTGCACCTGGAAGAAGATGCAGGTAAGCTGACCCATGTTGATGGCGGGTTTGCTTCATTGGTCGACTTCAACCGTGTGGGAACACCCCTGATCGAGATTGTCTCCGATCCAGATCTGCGCTCACCGGAGGAGGCCCGCGCCTATCTCGAGAAAATACGCGCGATTATGCAGTATTGCGACGTATCCGATGTGAAGATGGAAGAGGGCTCGATGCGCTGCGATGCCAATATTAGCCTGCGGCCGGAAGGCCAGGCGGAATTTGGCATCCGCGCAGAGCTTAAGAATATGAACTCCTTCCGCGGTGTTCTCCGGGGTCTGGAGTATGAACAATACCGTCAGGGAGAGATTCTGGACGACGGGGGTACTGTGATTCAGGAGACCCGCCGGTGGGACGAAGCTCAGGGCAAGACTTTGTCCATGCGTGGCAAGGAAGAGGCTCATGATTACCGCTACTTCCCGGACCCTGACCTGATTGTGCTGCATATTGATGATGCCTGGAAAGAGTCGATCCGGGCTACCATTCCAGAACTGCCGGATGCACGGCAGAGCCGTTACAGCGAGCAATATGGCCTTACAGCGTACGATGCGGGTGTCCTGACTTCCTCTAAGCCGTTGGCTGATTTCTTCGAAGGCAGTCTTGCCTTTACTAAGGATGCCAAAGCGGTTGCCAACTGGATGATGGGGGATTTACTGGCGTATTTGAACGGTGGCGGTCTGGAACTTTCTCAGGTTAAGATTAGCCCGCAAGGGCTCGGTGAAATGATTGGTCTCATTGCTGAAGGAACCATTAGCAGTAAGATCGCCAAAACCGTATTCAAGGAGATGCTGGAGAGCGGTAAGCTTCCAGCGGCAATCGTTGAAGAGAAGGGACTCGTTCAAATCAGCGATGAGGGAGCGATCAAGCAGATCGTCGAAGCGGTTGTTGCTGCCAATCCTCAATCCGTTGAGGATTATAAGGCGGGCAAGCAAAAAGCGATTGGTTTCCTTGTGGGACAGGTTATGAAAGAAAGCAAAGGAAAGGCGAATCCGGGACTCGTAAACACGCTGCTCGCAGAAGTATTGAACAGCTGAGTTTACCCGCTTCCGGGGTAATATACATTTGAAGCATAAGCGCTAGGGCTTGTCGGCAACGGCAGGCCTTTCGCGGCATATAAGGGGAATGTGCGGATGAACAAAATAATGAAGCTGGATCTGCAGGACGGGGATACACTCAGTGAGCTGTGGAGCCTTCAACACAAGGCTTACAGGCTGGAAGCTGAGATTATAGGGTTCCACGAAATCCCACCGCTGCTGGAGACCAGAGACATGCTGAGCCGCTCAGAAGAGCTGTTCTATGGCAGTTTCGACGATCATGGGGATTTAATGGGTGCTGTTGCCGTTCTTGAAGAATCACCGGGCAAGCTGACAGTGACCCGAATGATGGTGAACCCTGATTTTTTCCGCCAGGGGGTTGCGGGTAAGCTTTTGGAATATATTTTTGATCTATACCTGGACATGGAGCATTTCATCGTCTCTACAGGTAAGCTTAATGTTCCGGCTGTTACACTGTATACCAAGTATGGTTTTATTCCAGCCGGAGTAGAAGAAGTGGCTCCCGGTGTAGAATTAATTGAATTTCACCGGAGCGGCCGGCTTTCATGAACAAGAATCACAATCCTGATGACAGGAGGAGTCCCAAAATGAGTCCCGAGCACAATGATTCTACTATGCTTCCCATCAAGGAGGAAGGGGAGTGTGGTTCTGCCGCGCAGGCAGGAGACGACGTACAGGAACAGACCCCGCCTTTGATTCCTCCGCGCCTGAAGCGCCGTCCCCGCCGCAAACGCAAATTCATTGCCGGACTTTTGGCAGCGCTAATCCCTGGCACGGGGCATATCTACTTCGGGCTGCTTCGCAAAGGCATTTCTTTTATTTTCATTATTTTGCTAGATATTGCTGCACTGATCTACTTCTCATCGATCGGCATGCAGATTAATGTTCCACTGCTGATTCTGCTGGCTTTGATGATTCCCGTACTGTATTTCTACAATGTGTTTGATGTGCTGCAGTCGGCAGACCGTCTTTTGCGGTTGCCCGGAGAGCTGGACCCTGAATTGACTCCTCTCCCGGAAACGAATGGAAAACGACACCGTCTCGTCAGTGAACCTGGGATTTCGTTTGGGCTGATGCTGCTGCTAGGGGGAACACTGCTCTTTCTTTTCCGGCAAAAACCATCCTGGCTGCAATATTTTATTGAGCATTATGCTGGTGTAACAATTGCAGCGCTGCTAACATTTTGTGGGATAGGGTTAGCTGTCCGGGAGATCACCAAAGGGTTGTCCTGGCAGAACGGCAATGGACAGCGCAGCCGGCGGGTGGGCAGGTACACTGCTTCTGTACTGCTGGTATCGGTTGGAGTTTTGTTGTTCCTGGACTGGAGAAACGGAACCGATAATATGCTGTTCCTATTGAAATGGTGGCCGATCGTAGCGGTATTATGGGGAGTGGAGTATCTGCTCATTTACTTCTCCGTAAGGCGCGTTGGACAGGGGAGGAAGCGATCCCGTTCAAGAATGGATTTGCGCGGACTGCTATCCGCTGTAGTGCTCGCAGCCTGTGTATTTATGGTCTCAGAACAGGAACATTATTTGCATCTATGGAATAAGGTGAGTCTTAATTTGACCGCTGCAGCTGTGGATTACGGCGAAGCCAAAGGAAACAAGTTCCAAAAAGCCCCACTCGTGGTTCCAGTTGAACTAAGTACTTCCAAAATCACAGTGGATGGCATCAACGGGGATATTCTCATTCATCGTGCACCCGTTGAGGATATCGAAATTTCAGCAACCGTTTGGGTGGATCAACTGGAAGGGGCAGTCGCACAGTCTATCTCAGAACAGTCCTTTGTAGAAGTAACTGAAGGTTCCACCATCAATATCACCCCCAAGAGCAAGGCGTATGGAGATTCCGGCAAACGTCAGCCTCGGATGGACCTGGATATCTCGTTGCCTGAAGACCGCCGGTTTAATCTGGAGGTGCGGACGATGAATGGCGGCATTACCTTGCAGAATGTGGAGGCCATAGAGAATATTAATCTCGAGACCGGGAATGGGGAATTGATTCTGCACCGCATTTTTGGCAATGTCAAAGGAAAGACGCTTAATGGTGCAGTTCGTGCCAGAACGGTTCAGGGAGCAGTAGATTTGGCGACAAGCGGCGGGGATATGGCAACCTGGGATGTAATGGGTTCGCTCAAGCTTTCGACTGCTGTCGGCAATATATCGGCTGTGGGAAGCAGAGATGAGATTGACGTGTCCAGCAAGAACGGAAACATGGAGATTAATGGGGCCAGATCGAAGCTGAGTGCCGAATCTCTCAATGGCAAAATCGATGTACGCTCTTCCGACCTCGGGGGTAACTGGGATATCTATAGTGCGGTGGGGGATATTGATCTGTACCTTCCTATGTTAGGGAATTACACCATGGATGGTTCCAGTGGCTATGGGGACATCATTTCGGATATACCAGAGCTGATCATCGACAAAAAAAACATCTCCGGAGAAGTAGGTACGGGTGAGTTTAAATTGCATGTCGAAGGAAACAGCAACCTAAATGTGAGGAAATATTGAATAAAGTAATTTTTATTATATAATAATGAATATAATATACTGACTGCGTTGACAACATTGAAAGTGCGGTCTTACAATTACTTTAAAGTTATTATTATGCTTTTTACTAAAGGCGGTGGCATTGATGGGTAGTGGCGTACAGCATGCATTGGAACAATTGAAGACAACCGGTGTCCGTATTACGCCCCAGCGTCATGCGATTCTTTCGTATTTGATGGAAGCAATGAATCATCCAACGGCGGATGATATTTACCGCGCGCTTGAGCCGCAGTTTCCGAGCATGAGTGTAGCAACAGTTTACAATAATCTCAAGATGTTTATGGAAGCAGGTATGGTCCGCGAGCTGACCTACGGTGATAATTCGAGCCGTTTTGATGCAAATGTGTCAGATCATTACCATGTGATCTGCCAGGAATGCGGCAAGATTGAGGATTTTAGCTATTCATCGCTGTATGAAGTGGAACTTTGTGCCGAGCAGGCAACAGGCTTCAAAATCCATGGTTTGCGTATGGAGCTATATGGGGTCTGCAAATGCTGTGGCGAGAAAGCACATTAATTCTGGATCGTGAGAATTTCTTTAACGTGAGGAATCCGGTTTCGGAATCCTCACGTTTTTTTCGAAAATATAAGGATTTATATGTTTCACACTATAAATCTTCCTTCTATTTCTCGCTGAAACGGATACTGTCCTTAGCAGGACGGTATCCGTTTTTGTTTGATTTGCAATGACTTTTTTAATTCCTTTCTATCAGATAAGCCCAATCCTTCCATTAGATTTACGCAACCAAAGAGTCTGAGATAGCGTATACTTAAGATTGGTCCACCGCAATCTAATTCTACTAGTGATCTGGAGGTACATTTTGAATACAAGACAGAGACAAAGACGCGTCAAGAAACGCGGAGGTCTTTTTCGCCGTTTATTAACCCTTGTTATCTTAGCCGCAGCAGCTTATTGGGTAGTTTTCTATGTATTGCCGAACCGTCTGCACACCGATCCCGATTGGAAAGGGCTAGAACAGCCTGTTTTCGTCAAAGGAGTGCTAACGGGCTATTCCGCTTCAGGTACCGGAGATACGCTGCTTTTGCCGCTTCCGCTGCTGCAAAAGTATGTAGATTCATCCATCCGTTATGAAAAAGAGACCAAATCCGTTATTTTATCGACAGACAATGAGCTTTTATATATGCAAGAAAATACAACTGCCGCCAGTCTGAATAACAAACCGCTTCAGCTTCGTCTGGCTCCGGAAGAAAAGAACGGAGTAACCTACCTGCCAGCGGACACGCTTGAAAACTTATATGGTTTCGAGGTGGAAGAGGACAAGGATACTTCGGCTGTTCTTTTGATGACTGCTGGAGAAACGGTCCCGCTTGGTAAAGTTAAGGGTGAAGAGGGCGGGAAAACAAAAGCACTGCGCAGTCAGGCCACCGTCCATGCTCCGATTATTGCCGACATGTCCCCTGGAACCGTGGTGAGAATTTGGAACTCGGACAATGAGAAATGGCTGTATGTGCAGATGAGCAACGGATTCGCGGGCTATGTCAAAACAAATGAGATTATCAAGGATGGGGAGAAGAAAGTCGGTGTGAAACCGGTCACTCCCTCGCGCGCGGAGCGCAGCTGGAAAGGCAAACCGGTGAATCTTTTCTGGGAAGCTGTATATGAACGCAAGCCCAACCCCGCCAAATTTGGTGAACTTCCCGGAGTCAATGTTGTCAGTCCTACCTGGTTCGAAATTGTCGATACCAAAGGCAATGTGCGCAGCAAAGCAGACAGCGCCTACGTCCAGTGGGCCCATAAGCGAGGGATGGAGGTTTGGGGTCTGCTGACCAATAGCTTTAATGCCGATCTCACCACCCAGGCCTTATCAAGCTATGAGAAGCGGATGAATACGATCGTGCAGATGCTGGAGTACGCTGATCTTTACGGTCTGGATGGAATAAATATCGACTTTGAAAATGTCTACACTAAGGACGGAGAGAACGTTACGCAGTTCATGCGGGAACTGAAGCCGATGGCTCAAGCCAAAAACCTCATTGTTTCTATGGATGTCACTCCAAAATCAAATAGTGAGATGTGGTCGCTCTTTCTGGACCGCAAGGCACTTAGCACAGTTACAGATTTCCTGATTGTTATGGCTTATGATGAGCATTGGGCATCCAGTCCTACCGCAGGTTCTGTTGCTTCGCTGCCATGGGTGGAGAATGCCGTAAGCCGCATCCTGGAGGAGGACGGTGTTCCTGCTGAGAAGCTGGTTCTGGGCATTCCTTTGTATACCCGGATTTGGTCGGAAACCACGGCGGACGGAAAAACCAAGGTCAGTTCCAAAGCTGTTAGCATGAATGCTGTCCAGGAAATTATTGCTGAAAAGAAGCTAACCCCTGTGCTGGATAAGAAATCAGGACAGAATTATGTGGAGTATACGGAGGATGGAGTTCTTCGTAAGATATGGATAGAAGACAAGGTGTCATTAAAGGCGAGGGTTGAACTGGCCCAATCATTTGGGCTGGGAGGCATAGGCTCCTGGAACCGCAGCTTCGCCGTTCCGGAAGCGTGGGAAACGTTGCAGAAGATTAGCGAGTAGACAGCAGCTATTGTAGACATAGCACAGGGGTTCCCTTAGGGAACCCCTGGTTTTTTATAATAGTATCTGTACTTACTTAAAAGAAGAAGAGGCTAAGTGTGGCCGAATTCATGCAGCAATATGACTCGCTAATGTTTTAACTGCTGCCCTTCAAGTTGCTCTGCAGTGATCGTTGCTTGTGCGGGGTCCATCGTCAGGATGGTATGGCAGAACATACAACGGTCTGTTTTTCCTAGCATTTTAGTCAGCTTGTGGCATTCCGGACATTCTACCTGGACTGCACTCGTTGAAAGCATGCCGGCCCAAAAATAGATCGCCAGACTGGCCATCATGGAGATCAAACCAATGACAAGGCCGATTGCAGCAACAACCTTTCCGGCCGAACCCCAGAATACAATACCCGCTGTCCCCAGGATCATTAGACCCATTCCGAGCATGGTAAGCAGCAGTCCCCAAGTGCGAAAAGCATTGATTTTAGCCGATTTAAATTTCATGAGTATTTGCTCCTAACTGAAATATAGTTCGGTTGTCCAGGAGGAACTGATATGAATATGTAGAATATTAATATTTAAGAGAATTATAACTGACAGACGCAAATTCGCCAAATTTGATGGAGGGAAGCATGGAACTGTCCAATTTGACCTTGTTTAGTGGAGAAACATTTGACGAGAACGTCCTGGGCGCTGTAGCTCTGCATCAGACCGGCAATGCTCCGGTTCAGAGCGCGCTTCTTCATGATTTTGATGTGGTGGTACTAATGCTGCATGAGGAGCAAGAGAAGGAACGTATTATTACCCATACGATAGCCGGAGAACGGCGCACACAAACAGTGCATGTCGGCCTTTCTGCTCTGGAAAGAGCGGTAATGGCTGGAGATAACAATGAACTGCTTACCAGTCTGATAGCGGGTGAAGTCATTTGGGACCCCAAGGGAATTCTAGGTGAAATGCGCAGGGAGATTATACAGTTTCAGGGGCCGCTCAAGGAACGCATACTGTTCATGGAGTTTTCCAGGTTTCTGCATATGTACGTGAAATCCAAGCGGTACATGGAAGCAGGCTTTACAATGGATGCCTATAACTGTGTATTGATTGCTTTGTATCACTGGGCACGTCTTGAAGTTAGTGAGGCAGGTTGTTTTCCTGACCCCGCAGTCTGGGAGCAAGTGAAGGGCCTTAATTCGTCCGTTCATAAGTTATATGAGGAGCTGACCGTCAGTACGGAGACACTGGATCAGAGAGTAGAGCTCATTCTTCTAGCCTGCGAATTTGCCATTATGTCCAAGATGTCTGATTGTTGCACTATATTATTGAATATTCTCGGCAGCCGTAAGGAACCTTGGAGTATAAAAGAACTCCTGCAGCATTCGGGACTTAGTCAACTTGGCGCTGAACTGCCTCTGGTGTTGCGTAAGCTTGTATCCCGTTCACAGATCAGGGAGATTGCTTCATGGGCCGAGGATGCCGGAGATGGTCACACAGTACGGTACACCTTGTAAATATAAAAGAAACACACATGGATTAAGGAGAGGCAACCTGCTCTCTTTTTTTTGTTGATTTTTTTGCATGAGTTGAGCGATACAGGGAATATTTATAGTTGACGCTTATGTTAATGTTGTGTTAAATTATAACTCGTCCCTCTGACGCAGGTAATAAGCTTCAAAGCATGCGGAAGACAACCGAAAAAAAAGAAATTAAAAAAAGGTTGACTAAATCGAGGGTGCTGTGATATATTATAAAGGTCGCTGCTGACAAGCAACGATGAACGAAAAGAGAATTTGATCTTTGAAAACTGAACAACGAGTGAGTGGGATTTCACGCAAGTGAGATCCAAAAATAGAGAATATTTTATTCTCGTCAGATGTTTCAAAATGAGCAATCGCTCTTTCTAAATACCAATTTGGAGAGTTTGATCCTGGCTCAGGACGAACGCTGGCGGCGTGCCTAATACATGCAAGTCGAGCGGAGCTTATCCTTCGGGGGAAGCTTAGCGGCGGACGGGTGAGTAACACGTAGGCAACCTACCCTCTAGACTGGGATAACTACCGGAAACGGTAGCTAATACCGGATAATTCCT
>NZ_LVYZ01000053.1:0-67185 GCF_001909095.1 Paenibacillus sp. P46E | reverse complement strand
ACAACAAAATTTTTAAGAAACACAGCATCTTCTTGCTCTAGGGCAAGTATCCATACAGGTATTTTATCTATCTCCAAACTGAACCATCCTTTCGTATTATTATTAATAATGTTCATTATAACATTAATTATATTAAGGTCAATATATACAATGACTTTTACCCGGATACGTTCAATCTAAAGGGAGCCTATCCACAGGGTACGCCAAGAGCGACAACAGCGACCAGAGCTACCATCTTGGCGATTAGTTCCCTCGAAACAATGTACAGTTTATCTTTCTTTTCCAACAGCCCATTGATACTTACAAGGACCCACAGAACACACAAAACATAGCGGTTCTGGTTCCCGTCTCCATATTGGTGCAGAATTTCCAGCTGCAGCGTGGGAGTGGGGAATCGGCACGATATGGAAGACCAATCCATGTAAAGATATCTGGAAACGCTAGGATTATACTTTCGTGCCTATAGCATCGTCATCATTCCAGTACTTCTTTTCGGGCATCCTGCGGGATGTCTTTTTGTATAATAACATGCATGATGCAATATATAATGTACATGATGACGTTTATAGATTACAATATTACCATTCTATAATGATTCAGGAGGGGGACAGGTGGGCGAGCAGAAGAATATGAAGCTGAAGCTGGCGCGGATTCAGAAGGATCTGTCCCAGGAGCAGCTTGCGGAAGCGGTAGGGGTCACGAGACAGACAATCGGGCTGATTGAGGCCGGCAAATATAATCCGTCCATCCGGCTATGTATTGCCATCTGCAAGGTATTGGGGCGAACCTTAAATGATATTTTCTGGGAGGAAGAAGCATGAAGAATAGTGGTTACAAAGATGAACGTCTTACAGCCGAGAATCAAAAGCTGAATTCACACGGCTTTCTGATTGTGCTTGTGGGGCTGTTGATCAGCATAATGGTAAAGGTATTTATTCTGCAGTGGGATATAAAGTACTGGTTGGATGTATTTCTTATTCTGATGGCAGCCTGCCTCTATATTACGGTTAAGGGGATTCGTAGTGGTCTCTACCTACTTTCGGGCAGAGCCGGAGAGAAGCAGAAGTTCAAGAAAGCAAATCTGCTGAGCGGTGCCATAGGGGCAACCGTCTGGACGGTCCTGATGATCAGCTATGATCTGCTGGAAAGCGGAACGACAGATTTGTTCAAAAATGTGGCAAGCGCATTGGCTGGGGGTGTGATATTTTTCTTTGGCATCAACTGGATACAGAGAGCGATGATGAGTAGATCAACCCAAAATGCTGATAAACCCCTGGACTGAATCCAATGCATAATGCTTTCTTGAATCGTATAAATCAGATGGAGGGATGCATGAATATGGACAAAAGAGCCAAGAAAGTTCTACAGACAACCTTTTGGTCTTCGGCTGGCTGGAAGAGTGCTCCAGCTGTATACACTGGTGAAGATTTTGAATATGCCAAAAGCCATGGACTGATGTTTGATCCGGTTACGATCACACATGACGAATGTGTGAGGCGGATTCGAGAGCTTCATCATAGCACCGTCACCAAAGAACGGGTAGCAGCAGCTTTTGTACATAGCCTGTCTACGCGGAAAGTTCATTTACGGAGTGCGTTGTCCAGCTGGGCGCTAACATCTGGGATGGAACTTCATACCTATGAACAGCGCCCATTGGAGAGAGCCAGTTATAGTTGCTGTGGAGATTGTAACGCGGGTAAAATCATGTCCGACAAGAACTATGTAAATGCAGACCTGAATGTGCTTAACTTTGAAAGGGTGAAATGGGGCGGGGTCCGTCTTAACCAGCTTTTGTATTGTTGGATGGATCTGGAACTGTTAAGTCGAGAAGAAGAACACAGTATTAGTAGAGAAGATTTGGGTATCCTCAGACGCCTGATAGAGGTAGTGGAAGAGTGTGATCCAGGCGATACGGCACGTAAACTGGAGACGCGCTGGAAAGACCTGTTCCCGTCAAGTAAGCAGGAACGTGATGTGCTTATGGAGATTTGGGGTTTTGCGGGAATATTGGTGCCGCAGGAAGAGCCCCGGCAGGGGCGCGGCGGATATGGTGATTTTATCTCTGTTGCCAACTGGCGGGGAGAGGATAGAGTCTCCCGGGAGAAGCTGGAATTTTATTTTGGTACAATGCTATGAATACAAAGAGAGCAGGCTGCGTATCGTCTCGATGACTAGCTCCGGCTGATCATGAATAATCATATGGCCGCTTTGTTTAGCAATGATGAGTTCACTGTCTGTGGAGAGGTTCAGCATGCTGCGCTGTCCGGCTTGCCAGATCGCTTCAAGCTGCTTACCGCCTGCTTCGGAAAATCCAAATGAAGCATAGTCCTGCGGAAGACCCCGGGCAATGATACGCACCGGAAGAGCGCCGAAGGTTTGCCCGCGGATAGCATCCTCGGTTGAACCTGCCAAGGCGCCTTCTTGCTCTTTGGCAGCAAAATAGCTTGGTGTAGATATGACATTAATGAACTCACCCCGATCTTCCTTCGCAACCATACCTGCCAACAGGCTGTTCTGGAACAACCGCATAACACCAGAACGCTTCAATACGGTGAGCATGGCAGCGGATGGATTCCCGGCAAAATACTCTGCTTTTAGAATAGATGCTGTCTCCCGTTCATCATTCTCCGGCCTGGCATCCACCAGTACGAGACCCAGGACGTCATCTCTATAGGTCTCAGTGAAGAGACGAGCGTACATTCCGCCAAGGGAATGACCAATCACCACATACGGGCCGGGTAAACCTTCGTTCATAAGCGCGTCATGCAGCTCTCGGACAATATTAGCACCGGTTCGCGCATTGGGGGATGACTCGCTCCAGGCATAACCAGCACGGTCATAACTGACCACAGTTGCGATTTTAGCCAACTCTTCAGGGATATTCCTCCACGATAAGCTGGTCTCGCCGCTTCCCGCTTCGAGAATAATAGTAGGACCCCCGGAACCTTGTTTGTTTAGGTGCAGTTTGAAGCCACCGGCTTCTACCAGTTTTCCTGGTGGCGGATATTGCTTTTTAGCCATATTCGAAGCTATAGCTTCATACAAAAATCCTGAGCCCACTAGGAGGATTATTGCAGGTATAACAAACAGCAGTAGCCTTTTTCCGTAACTTTTTGCTTTGTTTTTCCCAGATTTGAATCGGTTCATACTGGCAGCATGCCTCCTTTATTTAATACAAATGTATTATATAAAGCGGATAATACCACATAACGTTTTGAAAAAGTAGACTTTATATCCCTAATATAGAATAAAAAGTCATCCTGCATATTTGAGCATTAACACTTGAAAAACTAATTACAATAGTTTATATTATAACTAATGACATTAGTTTTGGAGGGGTTCGGATGAGATTAACTCAAGAAGGCCATTTGCTGCAGCTGACCTGGATGCCTAGATTCTTTCCTGTGAATTGTTATCTGGTAGAAGAAGAGGATGGACTCACGTTAATTGATGCTGCGATGCCGTTCAGTGTGCAGGATATTATGGACACAGCTGTTAAGCTGAACAAACCGGTTAAGCGCATCATATTGACACATGCTCATGGTGATCATGTTGGAGCGTTGGATGAACTGAAGAAGCGGCTTCCGGCAGCGCTTGTGTATATTTCTGAAAGAGACTCCGCTTTGCTTAGGGGTGACCGATCTTTGAGGGCTGACGAATTGCAGACGCCAATAAAAGGCAGTGTTCCGGCTAAAATCACCACTGTGCCGGATATCCTGCTGCGGGAGGGCGATGCTATAGGCTCGTTAACAGCCATTGCGACACCGGGTCATACGCCGGGTTCGATGTCTTTTCTGGATCAGCGTACCGGCGCTCTTGTGGTTGGAGATGCGTTTCAGACTTTTCGCAGGACAGCTGTATCGGGAACGGTTGTACCGTTGTTCCCTTTCCCTGCGATGGCTACCTGGAATAAAGCCAAAGCACTGGAAAGTGCGATGAAGCTCCTTAAGCTTTCACCGAAGCTGCTAGCTGTAGGACACGGGAATCTGCTGAAGGTACCGGGCGAACAAATGATGTTCGCGATTCACCAAGCCGAAAGCATGCAGAAGAAAGGAGGGAACTGAATTGTCACCCAGAGCTGGATTGGACACACGTACTTTAGTACTGGCAGCTGTTGAAATTGCCGATGAGCAAGGAATAGAAGAAGTGACCTTGGCTGCGCTCGCAGCCAAGCTGGGCGTACGTTCACCGTCGTTGTATAATCACATTAACGGACTTCAGGGTCTGCGTTCATTGCTTGCAGTACACGGTCTTGAATTGCTCTATGAGGCAATGTCTGCTGCTTCTGATGGACTGAAGGGGGATGCAGCTGTGCACGCTATGGGACAGGCGTATATTGGCTTTGCCAGGCAGCATCCCGGACTGTATGAGACCACGCTGCGGGCGCCAGAGGAAGGAAATCCTGAGTTGAAGAAGGCGAGCGAACAGGTGCTGTCATTAATTATTGAAGTGTTGTCCGGCTATGAGCTTGGCGCAGAGGGAGAATTGCATGCGGTCCGGGGCTGGCGGAGCTTACTGCACGGATTTGCTGCCTTGGAGAACAAGGGAGGATTTGGCATGCCACTGGATACTAACGTCAGCTTAAACCGGCTGATTAGCACATTCATTGCAGGTATCCGCAGCATGAGCTTAGGCGAGTAGATCAGAATCAAGGACAACAAGTTGAATCTATGGAGGTAATATTCGTGGGCAGAACGGAAGAACAAGGCGTAGTCACGACTTATGAGGAAATGAAAGAGGTTATTGGTAAGCTGGGCATCCTGCCGTTGGCCTCACTCATTCCGGAGCATCCCTCCGTGAACGGATTGACCCTGGCTGAGAATTGGCATACGGATACAGAGCTGGATCCATGGTCCTGGCGTGCCCGTTTTCCCGGTGAAGGTGTGGCTGCATATGGAAAGTTCATTCGGAAAAAGGCAATCCTGGTTTCCAGTGAATGGTTCCCGGCTTATGTGGCGGCTGCGGGCAGCCAGCGTTCCTTAGAGGAACGTTATGATAGCGGACTGTGCAGCAGGGAAGCGTTAACCTTACTACAGATCATCCGTGACAATCAGGGAATTGAGACACGCGAACTCCGTTCGCTGGCGGATATGAAGGCAAAGGAGAAGAAAACTGCATTTGACAATGCCGTTACGGAACTGCAAGGCACATTGGATATTGTCATTTCAGGAGTTAAGGAGCGACATAATGCGGCTGGAGAGAAAAATGGGTGGAACAGCACTTCATTTGAAACGGTAAGCCACTGGATGGCGGATTATAAGATACCGGCATTTACAGGAACGAGGGAAGAAGCAGTGACGTGGCTGCATTCGCGTATGGAACAGGACTGGCATCCCAGCGCTATTAAATGGCTCGGGAAAGTATTGTCCTGGTGAATAGAAATAAAGGCTGATTCTTTCCCCAAAAGGAAGGTGTCAGCCGTAAGCGCTTTCTATGGAGCATATATAATTAATAAGCTTCTTACAGCATGGGGGCCAGGTAAGCAATCAGAAAATACAGGAATCCAAAAAACAGCATGACATAAGCCGTGTACTTGATGGCATTGGAAGCAACGATACTTGAGTCGATGGGAGCTTTGACATCAGTGCGTTCAACTTCAGCCGTTTCCAGGTCATGGGAGAGTGATTCTTTCATCGGGACAACCTCCTTGGAAATAGAATCCTTAACTGTATTGTGACATAATTGTGAATTAAATTCAACAATATTGTGAATATATTTTGAACAAAACTTCAAAAATGGACTGTTTATATCATTAAACCTAGCTCGTTAGGCAAAAAAACACCCTTGAGCCCTCTTTTATAAGAGAAACTCCAGGGTGTTTTGTGTTAGGGATGGAAATGTCAAGCCGTCGACGAAGTTGGATTAAGCCCAGTTTCCGTTGCGGAAGATAGGTTCAGCAATACCATCATCCGTGATTCCATCGATATTCATCTCTGCAGATCCCATCATGAAATCTACATGTGTCAGGCTCTGATTCATCCCGTGCTCTGCCAGCTCTTCTTTGCTCATAGTAGTCCCTTGCTCCAGGGTAAAAGCATAAGCTGCACCTATAGCCAGGTGACAGGAAGCATTCTCATCGTAGAGCGTAGTGTAATACAGAATACCGCTTTCCGAGATAGGAGAGTGGTATGGTACCAGGGCCACTTCGCCAAAATAAGCGGAGCCTTCATCCATCGCCAGCAACGACGCCAGAGCTTCCTGGCCTTGCTCGGCTGTAAAGTCTGTAACTTTCCCATTTTCAAGTGTGAGGGTGAACCGGTCGATGATCTTACCGCTGTAGCTCAGCGGTTTGGTGCTACTGACTTTGCCGTTCGCCCCTGTCTTAAGCGGAGCCGTAAATACTTCTTCTGTAGGAATATTAGCGAGAAAAGGAACCCCTCGGCCGTTGACAGCCCCAGCCTGGCACCAGATATGGCCTTCAGGCAATTCAAGCGTCAGATCCGTGCCCGGGGCGGTGTAGTGCAGCTTGCGGTATCTCTTCGCATTAAGAACATCACAGCGCTGCTTCAGGCCCCCCAGGTGGAGGCTCCAGGCTTCAACCGGATTTTCCTGGTCTGCTCTGACTGCTTTGAAGATAGCATCCCACAACAGTTCTACCTGCTGCTCTGGCGGAGCGTCCGGGAAAACTTTGGCTGCCCATACTGGGGAAGGGTAAGCTACCAGGCTCCAGCTGACATGGTTACCCATCAACAGTTCACGGTAAGGAACCATGGCTTGACCTGCTGTACGCTGATTGTCTGCAATACGGACGGGATCTATGCCGTTCAGCAAATCTGGATTCGTCGAAACGATCGACAGGAAAGCCGCTCCGCCGCGTGCCAGATCCTCCAGCTCATCTGCTTGCCATTTTGGTGGTTCGAGGAAGCTTTCGGAAGGGGCTAGCTCATACCTTGTCCGGGTGACAAGCTCATCCGTATAATTCACTTTGACCAGCTTTGCCCCGGCTTCATAGGCTTGACGCACAACCAGGCGCACCAGTTCAGCAGAAGCAATGTCAGCGTTGACCACAAGGGTCTGCCCCGGTTGAATGTTAATTCCGATTTTTACAGTCAATAGTGCGTAATTCTCCAGCTTTTGCTTGAAACTCAGCATAGTTAAAGCTCCTCTCGATCTCTCTGTTCCGTTTCAGTTAGAACGCCCAGTTACCCTTCAGGAATACAGGTTCCTTGGTGCCATCAGCAGTAATGCCATAAATGTCCATCTCAGGTGAACCGATCATAAAATCGACATGGGTAACACTTGTATTCAAACCGCGTTCTATCAATTGTTCCTGATTCATGTCCTTACCCCCTTCAAGACAGAAGGCATAAGCTGTACCGATGGCCAGATGGTTAGAGGCATTCTCATCGAACAACGTATTGAAATACAGGATATTGGATTCGGATATTGGAGATTTATGAGGGACCAGGGCAACTTCGCCGAGATATTTTGCTCCTTCATCCAGACCGATGAGATATTCGAGTGCTTCCTGGCCTTTTTCAGCTTTTACAGTAACGATCCGGCCTTGCTCAAAAGTAATAGTGAAGTTATCGATGATGTTCCCGCCGTAGCTAAGCGGTTTGGTGCTTCTTACGGTTCCGTTAACACCGGTTTTGAGTGGGGCTGTGAATACTTCTTCAGTTGGCATATTGGCGACAAAAGAATGACCTTTGGCATTGATGCTGTCTCCTTGAGCCCACAGATGGCCTTCAGGCAGCTCGATGCTAAGGTCTGTGCCGGGTGCTATGTAATGAAGACTTTTGTATTTTTTGGCGTTCAAGACATTGGCTTTTTGTTCAAGTGTATCCAAATGCTCCTGCCAGGCCGCTACCGGATCTTCACGGTCCAGGCGCACAGTGTGGAAAATCGCGTCCCAAAGCTTGCTGATGCGTTCTTCTGCCGGAACTTCAGGGAATACTTTATCTGCCCATGGCTGCGACGGGATGGCAACAATGCTCCAGCTGACTTTATCGGACATTTGCATTTCACGGTATTTGGTCAGTGCCGCTCCGCGGGTTTTCTGGAAGTTTGCAATCCGTTCCGGATCAATGCCTTTGAGGGCGTCGGGGTCCTCTGCGATAACATGAAGAAAAGCTGCTCCATTCTCAGCGAACTCGGTCATTTCTCCTGCGAACCATGTAGGTGCCTTCGTGAACACTTCCGGTGCGGCATGCTCGAATTGCTGGCGGGTGATGAACTCATCACTCCAGTTGACTTTGACCTGGCTTGCACCGATGGCATATGCCTTGGCTGTAATCATACGAACGAATTCTGCGGCCGAGATTGGCGCACTCACGACGAGGATTTGTCCGGGTTGAACATTAACACCAATTTGAACCGCCAAATCCGCATATTTACTGAGCTGAGTTTCCAGTGGGGTCATTGCAATTCCCTCCATTATCGATTGATTTAGTCTTTAGTATTAAATTATTAACCGCCGGATGAAAAAAGTCAATTGGCTTACATTAGGTAGGGAAAAGCTCTCATCTCATGATATACTAAAGGAAAGTTAGGATATGATGAAGGGAAGATAAGACATGAACGTGGATATTATAAAAGCAGAAATGAAACGCGAAGAGGATCGGAGCTTCGTAGGGAGAACGGTCTTTACACTTGAAAATCACAGTTCCCCTTATGAGATCACATTTTTCAGCAAACGCGGCACGGAATGGGATTACAGTCTGAGCTTTGCCGGTGAGCCGGGAAGTGAGGAGCAGTTCCTGGAAACCGATGCGCTGCTTGAAAATGATGACGATGTCTACAATTTGCTGCTGGATGCGGCACTGGATACCCAGGAGGTTCCGGAAGAGGCTGAGGAAGAGTAAATGATAAATGCGACCCTTAATGGCATGAATGATGCCGGAAAGGGTCGCATTTTTGTTGAGAATAATAAAGTGGAGAAAGCCGTTTCTGCTTGTATCAGCCAATCGTGATATTGCCTTCGGGATAGCGGTAGAGCTCTTTGCTGTTCTTCGGCTTGAGGGCATAAGCCAGCGTCAACGGGCCTGTCCGGCCAACGAACATCAGAATAATTACCAGTAGTTTGCCTATCGTTGTAAGATCAGGTGTAAGCCCCATGGTGATGCCAGAGGTGCCAAATGCGGAGACAGCCTCAAAGAGCACAGTCAAGAAATCAGCGCTTTCGGTGACCGACAACAGCATCGTTGCAGCAACAACGAGAATGAGCGAGAGCAGAGACAGCGTAATTGCCCGATATACATTTTCTTTGGAGATGCGGTGGCGGAACATGACAATGTCTTCCTTGCCCCGGATCTTGGCATGAACTGTACTGACGAGGATAGCGAAGGTAGTGATCTTAATCCCCCCGCCTGTAGAACCTGGAGCTGCACCAATGAACATTAGAAGGATCATAAGGAACTGGGTGGATTCCCGCAGAAGCGGAATCTCGATGGTTGTAACACCGCCAGAGCGCGGGGTAATTGCCTGAAGGAAAGAGGCCATTATTTTGCCTCCAGGATGCAGCGGCCCCAGGGTGTTGTTCAACTCTAGCCAGAAAAAGACTATTGCCCCGCCCAGAATTAAAACGGCTGAAGCCGAAAGGACGACTTTGGAATGTAGGGTCAACCGTCTACGCTTTGGATAATCAACCAGATCGGACAGGACGATAAAGCCAACTCCACCCAAGAAAATCAATAGCATGGAGGTAATGTTCACAACCGGATCTTCAGCATAACGTGTGAGGCCACTGAAGGGTCCGTGTACATCGCCGAAAAGATCAAAACCCGCATTGTTGAAGATCGAAATGCTATGAAATAATCCATAATATATCGCTTTGCCGAAATTCATATCCTGCGTAAATCTGGCGGCAAAAAGAATGGCACCGCAAAGTTGAATGACAAGTGAATATACGAGTACCCTCTGTATCAGCCGGACAATACCCTGGATTGAATTCTGGTTCATCGATTCCTGCAGCAGCAGCCGTTCTTTCAGCGAGATCCGCTTGTTGAGCACAAGGGTAATGAGCGTAGCCATAGTAACGAAACCCAGTCCGCCGAACTGAAATAATACCAGCAGCACGATTTGCCCAAATACGGTAAGCTCCGTTCCGGTATCGATAACGGCAAGACCTGTTACACAGGTTGCTGAGGTCGCCATGAACAAAGCATCAATTATAGAAATTCTCTCTCCGGTGGAAGCCGCCGGGAGGCATAGAAGGATCGTTCCGGCTGCGATCAGCAGTAAGAAACCCAAGGATAAAATTTTAGGTGGTGTCAGCTTTTGATGTCTAAAAAGGACGATGGTCAATTGAAATTCTCCTGACGTCTGAAGATAATTTGACAAGATTATACCATATCTTCATATCCGTCCTCTAAAGGGGGAGGGAATTGACATATTTTATCGAAATGGTTAAGAGGTCCAATTATATTAGAAGTTATATAGAGGAGGCATACTGGCTGTGACAAGTCCGATTCTGAATCAGATTGGTGCTGTTTTCATTCCGGTAAGTGATATTGAACGGTCGAAAAACTGGTATTGCAGTTTACTGGGGCTTCCCCTTGACGGTGAGGTGCTGTTCAATCATTTGTACGTGGTTCCAATGCAAGGACCCGGTATTGTGCTGGACAGCAGGATTTTCACAACCGAAGCCGTACTGAAGGTTCCTTCTTTCCACCTGAACACTGAGGATATTGATGCGGCATATGATTTTGTCAAGGAATCCGGAGCGGAGCTGCTGACTGACATTGAGCATGATCACTGGTTCAATTTCAAGGACCCGGACGGGAATATACTGATGATATGCCGATGTTAAGAGAAGCCACAGAATAATTAATGGAATTAAGTAATATAAAAGATTAATGGCGTTAAATATATAACAGAACACTTCTGATACCTCTGATCCATTGGCTGTTCTTCAAACGAAAAGGCGCTCCAAACCGGAGCGCCTTTTGCTATATTTAATGTGTTTAATTATTCCGGCTATACATACTGATTATCCAATCCAGGCTGTGAGATTTCAATTTCAACCTTACGAATCCGGTGCCGGTTCATTTCAAGGACGGTAAGCTTGACATCTTCATGGGTCACGCTTTTACCGACTGCTGGTTCCTCCAGATGACTGTAGAGCCATCCTCCGATCGTGGTTACCTCATCGTCATGCAGATCAAGACCTGTCAGTTCCTTGATTTCCAGGACAGAGACATTGCCGTCGAATAAATAATGGAATTCACTCAGCTTCTCGATATTGCGGCGTTCGTCACCGTCGAATTCATCGCGGATCTCACCGACGATTTCTTCGAGAATATCTTCGATGGTTATCAGGCCTGAGGTTCCGCCGTATTCATCAAGCAGCAGGGCGATATGCACACGCTCTTTTTGCATACGGGTCAGCAGGGTTTTCACTGGAGTAACTTCAGACACGGTTAGAAGCGGTAAAATCAGGCTTTTAAAATCGAATTCCGGATTGTTGTCGTATTGTAAATAAAGCTGTTTGGTATTGATCATTCCGATGATATTGTCTTTACTTCCGTCAGCCACCGGAAAACGGGTGTATTGCTCCTTACGGATGATTTCTAAGTTCTCTTTCAGGGAATGGTCGGTGAACAGGCAAACCATGTCTGTCCGAGGCACCATGATCTCTTTGGCCAGCATTTCATCGAAGGTGAAGATCCGGTTTACATAGCCATATTCAGCTTTGTTGATTTTACCGCTCTCATAGCTCTCGGAGAGAATCAGACGAATCTCATCTTCACTATGCGCATCTCCATGCTCGCTTGCCGGCTTCATCCCGAACATGCGGACAAGCAGGTTGGCGGAACCGTTCATCAGCCAAATCAGCGGGTACAAAACTTTGTAGAACCAAATAATCAGCGGTGAGGTAATTTGACCGATTTTCTCCGGAATATTGATAGCGGCCGTCTTCGGGGCAAGCTCACCGACTACGACATGCAGGAATGTGGCAATAATGAATGCCAGTGCAAAAGCAATGGGCTCACTCACACTGTGGCTGATATTGCCAAGATCGAACAATGGAATCAGAAGCTGCTCAAATGCAGGTTCAGCCAAAGCCCCGATTCCCAGTGCCGTAATTGTGATCCCCAGCTGGCAAGCCGATAAATAGCCGTCCAGGTTAGCTGCAACCCGTTGTACCGCCAGGGCATTCTTCTTGCCCTCCAGCACCATCTGGCTAATCTGGCTGCCTCTCAGCCGTACTAGTGCAAATTCCGTCGCTACAAAAAATGCGGTTAAAATGATCAAAATTGCCACAAGCGTCAAACTAAGTCCTATACCCATATAATCTTTACCATCCCTCTCGTCGTTAAAATAGGTTATACTCATATTATGAGTTCATATGAACTCATTGTACGAACTTTTCAACAGAAAATCAAATGGCGAAGGGGTGCCATATATGGAAGCTTTTACACTCAGCCGAATTGAGATGTCCGAACTGCTGCTGTCTCTGAACGGAGCTGTGGAACGGAAGCCATTGCATATTTTGCAGGCTGCCTGGTCAAAATTTCATCATGAAGAGGTAGAAAAGGGGGCTTCGCTTCCGGCTTTTCTATCGACGGAGATTCCTCCCATTCTGCAAAAGCTGATCAAAGGCGGAAACGTAAAGGGGCTGTCCCTTGGAGAAATCGCCACACTGGGCCACCTGATAGAGTATTCTACACTCTCTGCCACTTCTATGCAGAATTGGGTGAAACGCGATTTCAAAGAATATCTGGGCTCGCCCAGGGAGGGCAAAAAATACTCCGTTAATCAGGCAGCGCTTCTATTAATGATCGATGACCTGAAAGCAGCGCTTGATTTCGAGAGTATCCGCCAGCTGTTCCGGATGCTCTTTCTGGCCCCGGAGCGGGACGATGATGATCTGGTCGAACCCGCACAGCTATATCACGCTTATGCGGAGTTGTTTGAGGAAATTAAGAGCAGTCCTGTGATGCCTATCCAGGGAATCGCCGACCGTAACTCGCAGCAGGAGTACTCCTCTAAGGCGGACAGGGTGCTTAAGGTATCGCTCGATCATATGATGCAGCGTTTGAACCATTTAACAAGGTCTCAGCGGCATGCCGTACGGAATATGTTAATGATTGCCGCCATCTCTGTACAGACCTGCTATTTCCAGGCATTGGCCCGACAATACTGTAACGCAGCGCTATTCCTTGATTTTTGAACCCTCCAATCTTAGAATGTGTAAGTGAAACAAGCAATAAATACCAGGCTGATTAGTCGGTGTTAGGGAAGAGGTGCACAATGCTAAATAATATGTCGCTGCTGCAAAATCCGAAGCAAAGGAAACTGCTGTTCAGTGCGGGCCTTAGCTGGATGTTTGATGCGATGGATGTGGGGATGATTTCTTTTGTGGTGGCGGCGCTTGCCAAGGAATGGGGCCTTGGTCCAGAAAAAATCGGATATTTGACGAGCATCAATTCTATAGGTATGGCAGTAGGAGCGGCGGCTGCAGGTATTCTGGCTGACCGTTTCGGACGTAAATCAGTACTGCTGTGGACACTTCTTATTTTCTCACTGGCGAGCGGATTATCGGCTTTTGCCGCCGGGTATGCCATGCTGTGTGTGCTGCGCTTTATCGCCGGCTTTGGACTTGGCGGAGAGCTGCCTGTAGCCTCAACTCTGGTCTCGGAAAGTATGCCAGCGAAGGAAAGAGGCCGGGCGGTGGTCCTGCTGGAGAGCTTCTGGGCGGTCGGCTGGATCGTTTCGGCGTTAATCGCTTATTTCGTGATTCCAGATTACGGTTGGAGAGTGGCTTTTGCTATTGGTGCCGTACCTGCCCTGTATGCGCTGTACTTGCGTCGGGCGATTGATGACTCTCCACGGTTTGCGGAGATCCAAAAGAAAGCTCCTGTACCCTTGCGGAGCCGCATTGCCACCGTCTGGTCCGGGGAATACCGGCGTTCGACGATCATGCTTTGGATTTTGTGGTTCACGGTTGTTTTTTCCTATTACGGCATGTTTCTATGGCTGCCTACCGTCATGGTAATCAAAGGCTTCAGTCTGGTGAGAAGCTTTGAGTATGTACTAATTATGACGCTGGCACAGCTGCCAGGATATTTCACAGCAGCTTATTTCATCGAGAAATTCGGCCGCAAGTTTGTGCTTGTGATTTATCTTCTGCTCACAGCGGTCAGTGCTGCGTGGTTCGGGAATTCAAATACCGAGGGCATGCTGATGGCTGCAGGGATCTGCCTGTCGTTCTTCAATCTGGGTGCATGGGGCGGGATGTACGCATACACACCGGAGCTGTACCCGACAGCCATCCGCTCAACCGGGGCAGGACTTGCGACTTCCTTTGGCCGGATCGGCGGGATCATCGCACCGACGCTGGTGGGAGTTATGGTTGGCAATGAAGTAGGCATTGGATCGATATTCATGATCTTTTTCGGGACCATTATCATCGGTGCGTTAGCGGTACTGTTCCTCGGCAAAGAGACCAAAGGGATGGAGCTCAGTTAGTCCCAATTCTTCAGCGGCAGGCTTGATGTTCGTCTGTTAAGAATGCTAATATTAATAGTAAGATGCAGACAGCGTTACTTCATACCAGAAGAACACAAACGGTTCCTTCACTTCTGTGAACAGGACCGTTTTTTCGTAAGACCGGAATGGGGGTGGGAGAGTTGAGAAGAGACGGGAAAGAGCCGCATTTTACAGAACTGGTGTGGGAGAGCACAGAGCAGAATGTGCCGATTCCTCCACGTGCTTCAGCAGAGGCCGGGGTTCCAAAGGCACCAGCGGTCATGCCCAAGAAAAAGACTCCGGTGGAATCAACTGTGCAGCTTCAGCTATGGGATATGGAAGAAACTCAGGAGCCGGTAACTACAACGGAGAGCCAGTTTGTCGTCCGGGCCAGGGAACTGGCGGATCATAAGGAAGCAGCAGCACTGTTTGTTCCTTTCAAAAGCTACTGGCCGACCTACGGGCACATGACCGGAGCGCAGAGCAGATGGTATTTCTTTTGGCGGGATGAGGTCAGACAGGGCAGGTATCCAAAGACGGATCTGTCCTATATCTTTCTCCATGTCTATGAGCTGATCAATGGTGTGGGCTGGGACGAGCCTCAGGAAGGATACCGGCAGCTGAATCTGTTATGGGAAGCTTACAGGGATCAATATAAAAGACTGGATCAATACCTGGGCGGATGGATTGCAGATTTCTCATTTGTGCATCATCTGGAGGTTCCGCTGTCTGGTATTGTAGCCCGATCGCGCGGTCTTGCTGGTGATCTGGCTGAGCTTGAGCTAATGCGCTGTTTGACCTCTGCACCGGAGCAGCTGTCTTTTGAAGTATTGACCGTCATGTCGGATTACGATATCAGCAAATCCAAATTTTATGTAGGTGAAGGTAAAGCCGCGGCAGAACGTTATATCCCGCTGGTGGTTGCGCTGATTGATGCATACGTAGCCCGCAAGCATGGCTCCAATCTGATCGGAATGTTCCCTCCGGGTACGGCAGTCGTGCGGGAGCGTTATCTGTTCCGTAGTGCGGTGTACGACATTTCGTTATATGGATATTCTGTACTTGTGCCAGTGGTGCGGATAAGTAAATCTCCTCCACTACGCAGTCTGATCACCAGGCTGTTCCGGCTGACGGAGAATAAGCTGCGCGCGCTGCTGGGCTACCGGGGTAGGTTAAAGGATGTAAAGGTTGATGCTGATATGGAAGACCTGGTCACCCGGTTTCTGCAGCGTGAATTCCGGAAGGAAGAGCAGAAGGAAAAGGGCCCGGCGGTTATCATTGACCCCCGGAAGCTGAAGCAGCTTCAAAGCGATTCCGACATCGTGCGGACACTGCTTACGGTAGAGGAAAACGAGCTGATGTTGGATCGGCTTCCAGAGGCAGAAGAGGAGTTGCCGGGACTCGCGGAATTGCATGTGTCTGAGGAGGAGAATTGCTCTGCGGATTGCGAAGCTTCTTTTATTATAGAAGAAAGCAGCGCTATGGCTGAGGCCCGTCCTGATGCGGATAATGGTACTGCTGCAATCTTACAACAGTTCGCTGCTGCGCTGACTCCGCTTGAATGGGCTGTCGTTCGTGCTCTGGCAGAAGGTAAAGGAATGAATGTGGTGAACAATCTGGCTGCGGCCGGTGGAACGATGACTGAACTGCTGTTCGATGGAATCAATGAGACTGCGATGGATCTTCTGGGCGATCTGCTGATCGATGAAGAAGAGCTCAACGAGGAATTTATGCCGTTGCTGCAATACTTGGGTGGGGTGAATGATTGATGAGTGTACTGAAGATACCAAAACGGATGACCACTGCGCTGATGAACTCACTGACAGCGGGTGTTGTTCCGCGTATTGGACTGGAGCATATCGCGGTTGGCCGCCGGCCCGAGGTCGAGGCCATACTTCGTGATATGGAAAATATCGCGGAAGGCGGCGCAGCCTTCAAGTTGATTACCGGTAAATTCGGCAGCGGCAAAAGCTTCCTGCTGCAGATTATCCGCAACTACGCCATGGACCGGGACTTTGTAGTGGCGGACGCCGACCTGTCCCCGGAAAGGCGCCTGGTAGGAACCAAAGGGCAGGGACTAGCTACATATAAAGAGCTAATGAGCCATCTGTCCACGCGTACACGCCCGGACGGCGGAGCGCTGGAGATGATCCTCCAGAAGTGGATCGTTAACTTGCAGCAAGCTGTGATGCAGGAGAAGGGCTATGGCCCGGACGCCCCGCAGCTCGGTGAAGAGGTGGAACAGAGAATATTCACTGTGGCTTCGGAAATGCGCGGGCTTGTACACGGTTTTGATTTTGCCAAGGTGTTAGCCGCTTATTGGAACGGTCATAAGCTTGCCGATGATGAACTCAAGCAGGATTCCCTGCGCTGGCTGCGCGGCGAGTTCGCCACCCGTACCGAAGCGCGCAAGGCGCTTGGCGTAGGTGTCATTATCGACGATGACAACTGGTATGATTATATGAAGCTATGGGCTGAATTCACGGGGGCTATCGGGTATCAAGGGCTGCTGCTGTTTATTGATGAAGGGGTTAACTTATATAAGATCACCAACAGTATTTCGCGCCAGAGCAATTATGAGAAGTTGTTGACCATGTTCAACGACACCATGCAGGGTAAGGCGGAACGGCTGGGGATCTTTATTGGGGGGACACCGCAATTCGTCGAAGACGGACGCCGCGGGCTGTTCAGTTATGAAGCGCTGCGGTCAAGGCTTGTAGCTGGACGTTATGGCGGGACGGGTCTTAATAATTTTACCGGGCCAATTATATCACTGGACATGCTCTCTCACGAGGAAATTCTGGTGCTGCTGCAAAAGCTGAGGGACATTCATGCCCTTCACTACGGTTATGAGGCCAAGCTTACGCAGGAACAGCTCGTACATTTCATGGAAGAGGCCGTAGGCCGTCTGGGTGCGGAAGAGTTGCTCACCGCGCGCGAGGTGGTGCGCGATTTCATGGACCTGCTGCATACGTTGCATCAGCATCCGGAAATATCGTTTGAGAAGCTTGTTGGCGAGCGGACGGTAAAGCCTGCTGAAACAGAGACGAACGAGCTGGACGGATTTCTGGCGGAGTTTGACCTATGAGCAGCAATCCGTTTTACAGGCTGGCTCCGTTTATTAAGGAGTTTATCTATAAGAACCGCTGGGAGACACTGCGTGAGGCCCAGGTGGATGCCTGCCGAGTGCTGTTCGATACATCGCATCATCTGCTGATAGCCTCCGGCACAGCTTCCGGCAAGACGGAAGCGGCGTTCTTCCCGGCGCTTACCCAGCTGTATGAAGATCCTTCAGCTTCGGTAGGTATTCTCTACATAGCGCCGCTTAAGGCGCTGATCAACGACCAATTCACCCGGCTGAATGATTTACTGCGCGAAGGGAATATTCCCGTCTGGCACTGGCATGGGGATGTACCGCAGGCAGACAAGACGAAGCTGATGCAGAACCCCTCCGGTGTGCTGCAGATTACACCGGAATCCCTGGAGGGGCTGCTCATGAACCGTCCCAACGCCATTCCTGCGTTGTTCCATGATCTTCGCTTCATTATAGTCGATGAAGTGCATGCCTTTATGGGGGCTGACCGCGGTATCCAGGTGCTCAGCCAGCTTGCCCGGATCAACCGGATGTCGGGCTGCCACCCGCGGCGAATCGGTCTATCTGCCACACTTAGCGACTACGCATCCGTAACGGAATGGCTGGCCGCCGGTACCCGCGAGAGTGTGGAGGTCTCCGCACCGCAGGGCGGGCGCAAGCTGCGCCTCAGTGTCGAACATTTTTCCTTCCCGGACGCACGGGACGAGGTACAGGCCGAACATCTGGAGCGGGCGCGCCAGGCGTATTATGGTTTCATCTACGACCATACACATTCGAAGAAGGCACTCATCTTCACGAACAGCCGATCCGATGCTGAGGAGGCGATCCTGGAGATGCGGCGGCTTGCGGCGAAGCGGGGGGAGCGCGATGTGTTCCATGTACATCACGGAAGCATCTCCGCGATGCTGCGTGAAGAGACGGAGGCTGCGCTCCGTCAGGGAAGTGGTCCGGCGGTGGCGGCAGCTACGCTGACGCTGGAGCTAGGCATTGACCTTGGGGAACTGGAGCGCGTACTGCAGCTTGGAGCGCCCTACAGCTGCGCCAGCTTTGTGCAGCGGCTTGGCCGCTCCGGACGAAGGGGAGACGCCGCCTCGGAAATGATCTTCGTCACGCCGGAGGAAGAGGACGAGGAGGCGCAGCTTCCTGCGCGGATGCCGTGGACGCTGCTGAGGGCTATTGCGGTCATCGAACTCTATGTGCGCGAGAAGTGGGTCGAGCCGCTGGTCGTACGGCAGCTTCCTGTCGGGCTGCTCTACCATCAGACGATGAGCATACTGAAGAGTATGGGCGAAGCCGAGCCGGAGGATCTAAAAGCAGCGGTACTTAGCCTGCCTTCGTTCAGCAGTATTGAGCCTGCCGATTATGATGCGTTCATGGAATATATGATCGGTATGGGCCATATTGAGTCTATGGATGAGGGAAGTCTGCTAATCGGGCTGGCGGGGGAGAAGATCGTCAATAACTTCCGGTTCTATGCCGTATTCAAAGACGACGAGGAGCATGTTGTCTATAACGGCACTGAGGAGATCGGTTCGATTACCACAGTGCCGCCGCCAGGGTACTGTTTCACACTTGCGGGCAAGCTCTGGAAGGTTGAAGAGGTAGACAACCGCCATAAGGCTGTGTATGTCAAAGGCTCGCGCGGTAAGGTCGATACCTTATGGCTAGGTGCTGGAGGGGATGTGCACACCCGCATTATGACCAAGATTCGTGAAGTACTGGGAGCTACGGTGCTGTACCCCTATCTGGCACCCAGTGCGGCCGCAAGACTGGAACGGGCCCGCCGCCTGGCCAAGGAGAGCGGACTGCTTAAGCATTCTGTGCTTCCTGCAGGCGGAGATTCGATGTTCATTCTCCCTTGGGCCGGAAGCCGGCAGTTCCGTACCCTGGAACGGCTGCTGAAGAATAATCTCAGAGGCCCGCTGGGATTACGTTCGGTAACCCCCATGGAGCCTTATTATATGGTTGTTGCCGGAAAAACAGATGCTGAGACTCTGGAGCAGGAGATTATCGCAGAGGCCGCCGCTGCTTCCAATCCGATCGCGCTCTTGGGGCCGGATGAAGCACCGTACCTAGGTAAATACGATGAATTCATTCCGCATGACCTGCTGCGAAAAGCTTTTTCGCTCGACGGGCTGGATGTTCCAGGGCTGGTAGAGGTGCTGAAGCAGTGGGGGAGAACGGAATAAAGAAATCTTGCTGAAGCAGCAAGAAGCTCTGTCCATGCTATTTATAGCAAAGCCTGTTAATGAATAGATTCGAAATTCCAACAACTCCTGCTGCTGAGCACAGGAGTATTTTTTTGGTATACCTAGAAAAAACAAACCTTATTTCTGCAGTTCCTACCTTGTTGGAAGCGCTTAATCAGAAGATAATAAACCTATCACGAACACAGGGGGCATTGATTCATGGTCAACAGACAAATGAAGACAACATTCACCGTCGCACTAACAGCAGCAATGGCTTTAAGCGTTGCGGCATGCGGCAACTCGAACGACAACAGCAAGAATAACGCAGCGTCAAGTGCAAAACCTGACAGCACTAACAGCGGAACAGCAACAAATACAACGAAGAGTGACAAGAAGGTAACCATCACCTTCCAGAACATTTATCCCGATCCAACCACACCGTCCTACAAAATGGTGCATGAGCTGAGTGCTCAGTATGAAAAAGAACATCCAAATGTCAAGATTGAACTGGATACGCTGAACACAGACCAGCAAAAAGTGAAGCTCAAAACGCAAGCGGCTTCCAAAGAAGTACCTGATATCACAATCGTTAACCCGGCCGCACAAATGAAACCGTTTGTAGATGCCGGACTGTTCGCTCCGCTGAATGATATGCTGGACCAGAACGGACTCAAAGACACATATCAATCGGGGCTGCTGGACTACTACAGTTTTAATGGCAATGTATACGCGCTGCCGGATGGTAATAACATCGAAGTGGTTTATTACAACAAAGATTTATTCGCAAAGGCTGGTATCGCTAACACACCAACTACCTTTGAAGAAATGCTTAAAGATGTAAAGATCCTCAAAGATAAAGGCATCACCCCACTGGCAATCGGTGAAAAAGATTCCTGGACAGGTTCCTTCTTGTTCATGAATATCCTGCTTCGCACGAACGGTGGCCCTGGCTTCCTGCAGGACGTAATGGATGGCAAGAAAACCTTTGAAGATCCTGCTTTCGTAGAAGCAGTAGATGCTTTCCAACAGTTGGTTCAAGCAGGCGCGTTCCCTGACGGCGCAACTTCCATCGATGCCAATGCCGGCGGTAACATCTTCAAATCCGGTAAAGCGGCTATGTGGGTTATCGGATCTTGGGAAACAGGCGCAGTTGATGCTTCGTCCGTAGCTGGTAAAGTAGGAGCATTCCAATTCCCTACAGTTAACGGCAAAGGCGACCCTAACCAATTCATGCTTGCACCAGGAAGTGCATTTGCAATATCTGCTAACAGCGAGCACCTGCAGGAAACCAAAGATTTCCTCAACTTCTTCGCCAGCAATCTGCCTAAGAAACAATTTGAATTGAAAAATGCTGTAGGTTTGGGTCAAAAGGTTGACGGCGATTTGAAAGCAGCCGGTTACTCCGATCTGGCGATTACCATTGCCGGTCTGTTCAACCAAGTTAAGGGCGGCGACCTTTCGTTTGACAACACGATGAATCCGGCCACCTCGCAGGTACACTTGAGCAGTATCCAGAACCTGTTCGTGCAGAAAATGGATTCCGCTGCGGTAGCCAAAGAACATCAAACCGCCTTCGAAGCTAATAAATAAGCAGCCACAATCATCGTTCACTCTCGGTGCGAAGCAAGCTGAACCTGGCTTCTTCGCACCGAAATTTATCAATGAATCATAACATCTACTATAGACAAAGAATCTGCTTGTTTAGGAGGCGGGAAAGATGAAAGTACTGAAGGTGCCAGCACGCACAATAGCCGTCTTCGTGTTGCCGTGTCTGTTCTTGTACGTGTGCCTTGTGTTTATACCCATACTGGTTTCACTGTATACAGGTTTATTGAAATGGGACGGACTTACGTCTGCCACATTTGTCGGATTCGGCAATTTCAAAGATATGTTCTTCAATGACCCGGTGTTCTGGCCGTCTGTAAGAAGAACCTTGCTATATGCCGTAGCTTCCATGCTGGAAATTCCACTTTGCCTGGGAATGGCTATTTTGCTTAACCGTTATGTCAAAAGAGGAAATACACTGGTTTCGATCTACTTCACACCGGTTATTCTTTCTGTCGTAATCATTGGACAATTGTGGAAAACGATATACAACCCGGCATCCATGGGCGGTATGCTCAACGGTGTTCTGATTTCTCTGGGACTGGACAGTTGGACACACAACTGGCTGACCGAGCCCAAAATTGCGATGTTCGCTCTTTATCTCGTATCCCTATGGCAGTTCTTCGGTTATCATCTGCTGATTCAGTACACAGGGGTGCAGAATATTCCCGATGAGCTTTATGAAGCGGCCAAAATTGACGGGGCGGACGGATTCAAAGCGGATCGCTACATCACACTTCCGCTGATCGTCCCGATCTTTAAAATATCGATTGTACTGGCGTTTATCGGTTCCCTGCAGGCCTTCGATCTGGTTATGGTTATGACCGCCGGTGGTCCGGCTCACGCAACCGATGTTATCTCCACACATATGTACAACAGTTCATTTATGTCTTTGAAGTATGGATACGGCAGTGCGATTGCCAGCTTCCTGGTTATAGTCTGTCTGGTCTTTACCGGATTTATCAATACCATATTCAATAGAATTGAACGTAGATTCAATTAGAAAAGGAGTGCGCGATCATGCGAAAATTCAAAAAAGGAATCGTGTATCTTCTTTTCGCAATTCCTGTGGTGACCCAGTTATATCCTTTGCTCTGGCTATTACTCTATTCACTGAAAACCAATGAAGAAATTATGGATGGCAGCTTTTTCTCCTTCCCCAAAACCTTTCAATGGCATAACTACAGTGAAGCCTATACTTCAGGCAGCTATCTGAAATACTTGTCCAACAGTGTGTTCGTTACCGGCATTACAATGATCTGTGTTATCGTGCTGGCTTCCATGGTGGCTTATGCCATTTCGCGTTTCCGCTGGAAATACGGCAATGTCGTTATGACGATCTTCCTGATGGGCATGATGATTCCGATGCAGGCGACACTGCTGCCGCTGATGATTATTTTCAAGAATATTCACGTTCTGAACACTCATTTGTCGCTGATCCTGCCTTATGTTGCTTTCTCTACACCGATTGCTGTCTTCATCCTTTCCGGGTTCATGAGAGATATCCCCCACGAGATAGAGGAATCAGCATTTATTGATGGAGCAAGCGTATACCGGATCTTCCGCAGCATTATTCTTCCGGTGTCTATTCCGCCGGTAATGACTGTATGTATCCTGACCTTTATCAATATCTGGAATGAATACATCCTGGCGGCAACCTTTATTTCCTCCGAGAAGCTAAAAACATTGCCATTCGGGGTATACACGTTTGTTAGCCAGTATTCCGTAAATTACGGCAACATCGGGGCATTCCTGGTCATGGGCGCGCTGCCGGTTATCCTGATCTACTTCTTCCTGTCCAACAAAATTACCAAAGGTATGGTTGCAGGAGCGGTTAAAGGCTAATCATCGTTGCAAATAAAAATGGGATAGATCTATAATAGGAAACGGCAGGACAGGGTGTTGAAAGGAGAGAGTCCTATGAAAAGCGGCTTTCATTCCATCCATCATCGGTTGTTCTTGCTGTTTCTTTTTTGCATGTCCAGTATTCTGCTTATTGTCAGCCTGCTGTACTATAACCGGACTACCGTGCAATTGCATGAGAAGATCAGTGATTTGTCGCAAAAGAACGTCTCCCAGACGGCCGGGCTGTTCAGCCTGCTCTACAAAGGGTACGATTCTCTGTCCAAATCACTCAGCAACAACTTCGAGATGATTCGATTGATTAATGAAACAACGGATGAACCGGCGGTAGCCTACATTAATGAGCAGACTATCACCAATATTATCGGTTCCATATTTTATTCGCGGGATGATCTGGTGGGCATCCACGTCATTACAGACAAGGGCAAGATTTATAATTACGGGAACTATATGAATGTCGTCGATCCGAAATACCACAGTCAGGATTGGTACAAACAGCTTCAAGCCTCTTCCGGCAAAATGGTCTGGCTCGGCGTATATCAGCATTCGTTAATCGACCAGGTGGAGGATAGCCCGGTGTTTGCTTTTGGCCGGCAAATCTATGATCTGAATGAGCATAAGCCGATCGGTATTGTTCTCTATGAGACGAATCCCCAGCCGGTTCTTGACGCGCTAGAGAACCTTAAGCTGGGTGCGCACAGCCAGGTGTACTTGATGTCAGAGGATGGGCGGTTTGTGACCTCAGCAACAGACCCGGCTCCGGTGATGGGGACGCTGCCTTCCTTACAGAGTTTTCAGAATCAGAGTGTCCGGCAGGAAGCGGGACGTCTCGTTGTGGCCTCTAAGCTGTCTTTTTCCGGGTGGTGGGTAATGAGTATTACACCGGATAAGGATCTCAATGTGGAATTGAAAGAGATGAAACGCTATTTGCTGATTGTCATCTCGATTCTAATTCTGGTTTCGACGTTAATTGCGTCTATTGTATCTCTGACAATCTCCTCACCGCTAAAAAAGCTGATTCGCGAAATGAGGCAGGTGGAGGTCGGGAACTTCCGGGGAATGGTCAATGTGTCCTCCTACCAGGAGATTAATATTCTCGTAGCTTCCTTTAACCGGATGGTCCGGCGGATTGAAGAACTGATTGAACGCGTGAAACTGTCCTCTGTCAGTGAAAAAAATGCAGAGCTGCATGCCCTGCAGTCCCAGGTCAATCCGCATTTCCTCTATAACACACTGGATATGATTTACTGGATGCTGGATGAGGAGGGAAATGAGCAGCTGGGCGAGCTGGTGCTCTCCCTGTCATCGATGTTCCGGTACAGCAGCCAATGGGAGGATGCCGCCGAGGTTACCCTGCGTGAAGAGCTGGAGCAGATTGGACATTATCTGAAGATCATTTCTATCCGCTTGGAAGGAAGACTGCAGATTGTCATGGATATCGACGAGCACTGGCTGAACATCCGTGTTCCGAAGATGACAGTGCAGCCGGTTATTGAGAACGCCGTCAAGCATGGTCTGGAATCCCTGAGCCGCCAAGGGATTCTGAAGGTGTACACACGCGAAGAGGGTTCAATTCTGCAATTGATTGTGGAGGACAACGGCGATGGAATGACTGCCGGGCAGCTGGAGCGCCTGCTTCAGTCCCTGAACGGGGATAGGCCCAAAGAAGGCAGCAAAGGCGGGATTGGGCTCCAGAATCTGCACCGCCGCCTGCAGCATATGTTCGGAGAGGAATATGGCCTGCACATTCAGAGCTTTCCCGGAGAAGGGACACAGGTTGCCATTGTGCTGCCGATTAGGTTGGAAGGAGACAACATCACGTGAATATTCTTGTAGCCGATGATGAAAGAGTAATCCGCGAAGGCATCATGCGAACCATCGGACAGATCAGTCCGGATCATCAGGTATTTGTGGCGGCAAAGGCGGAAGACGCCGTCAAGATTATGGAAGAGCAGCGGATTCACATCGTTCTGACGGATATTTTGATGCCAGGGATGAGCGGACTTGAATTCATGAAGATCTCCAAGCGCCGGTACCCTTATGTGAAATGGGTCGTGATCTCGGCGCACAGTGAGTTCTCTTATGCCCAGGAGGCGGTACGACTTGGGGCGAGGGATTATCTGCTTAAGCCCATTGGCAAGAGCAAGCTGCTGGAAATCATCACTAATCTCACCGTTGAAATTGAGCAGGACAATGATATTTCCCGGCAGGGAGAGCGGCTGAAAGCGAGTCTGCGGTTTCTGAGGGAAGGCGTCTTTCAGCGTTTAGCCTCAGGACTCGATATCGGTAATTTGGACATTGAGCCCTTCATTGAAGATTATAAGCATTTCTATATGGTGATGGTGCAGCTGGATTCGGAGGACAGAAGCATACGGCTGGAGCACTTCATCGTCGAGAATGTGCTGTCTGAGCTTATTGAGCTGCACGGACGAGGCTTTGTTGTCAGCTATGACCGCCAGAGTCTGCTTGGACTCATCACCCTGCGGGAGGATGCCACAATTCAGCAGTTTCAGGATGAAGTGAAGGAGCATCTCACACATTATTTAAAGATCCCGTTTCAAATGATACACTCCGGCCTCAGCTATGATTTCAATACTGTTCCGCAGGTCGTCAAACGGATGAGGGAAGCCTCGGCTTCGCAGGCACTGGAGCTCGAACCGATGAAGGGGAGCGGGGAGAAGGCAATCGATGTGGCGCTGCATTATATCAAGGAGCATTTCTATGAAGACTTGTCCCTGGAAAAAATGGCTTCGGTAGTTTTCCTGAATCCGGCTTATTTCAGTCAGCTGTTCAAGCAAAAAACCGGGCAGGGCTACAAAGAGTATGTTACTTCGCTGCGGCTGGAGCAGGCCAAGCTGTTATTGCTTAATCCGAAATTGAAACTGGCTGAGATCGCGGAGCGTGTAGGGTATCAGGACATGAAGCATTTCACCCAGATGTTCCGCAAACGGTACCAGTTAACTCCTACCGAGTATCGCCAGCAGCAGAATATCAATATTCTGATGAGCAAAGGAACGCCGCCGCAATAATCACCCCACCTATACTGCAACATAAAAAGGAAGCGGATACCAGGTTTCGAAACCGGTGTCTGCTTCCTTTTATATTCAAAATATAAGGATTTATAGGACAGGTTAGATGTTGTTGAAGCTGTTAAAGGTATTAATGCCGCCATCATAGTCATTAAAGAAAATAATTGCAACAACGACGATAGCAATAATAACCGCATAAATAATAGTGCCTACAATTCCGCAGACCAGCCCGGCAATAGCCATTCCTTTGCCTTGTTCATAACGGGTGCGGATCTCTTTGAGCGAAATGGCGGAGAGAATGATGGCAATAATCCCGAAGATCAGACCAATATAAGGAGATACGATCGATAAAATTCCCAGCACCAGGGCGGCAACGGATTTGCCGTTTGTTTTGGCGGGCGCGGGTGGCTGTGTGTAGTATTCCTGATTTCCAAATGGCGGGGGTTGATAACTCATGTGATAGCTCCTTTTATGTGTATTGTGTACCACGGCTCCAGTGTATTATATAATATTTTCCAACCGGAGATGTGCTCTTTGTTCAAAGATAAGAATTTTTATGTTTCACGCGATAAATTATCCTTCTATTTCTCGCTGAAACGGATACCGTCCTCAAAAGGACGGCGAAGCCGTTTCCACTTGTAATTATTTATATCGGCTGTTCTATGTAGTTGATCCAGTGTGTAAGCTTCACAACAAGCGGCAGACCTAGAGACTCCGCCAGTCGAATGGAAGGAATATTATTGTCCTGAACCTGGTATCTGGGGATGTAACCCCTGTGCAGGGTATGGAATAGTGCTGTGCGGACCACACGCTTCGCCAATCCCTTGTTCCTTCCTTCTTCAACGGTATGCACACCCCCGATTTCCCAGATCTGTTCTTCATTACGGAAAACAAAACAGGTACTCAGCGGAAATTCGCCTTCAAAAAGAGATACGGAAAAAGCACCTTCCGCAAAATAATGCCCGATTTCGTCGCTGGAATAGCCATTTGCCGCCCACAACGGAAATAGTCTTTCATCTGGCTGTTCACAGAGCACTGTATCCCTGTCCTCGGCGAAGGAATGAGCGGCTGTTGTGCTGTAGGAGTAAAAACAGCGGGTTTTATTGAGCGAATAGTGTTCAGAAAGTGCAAGTACACTATATTCATCCTGAAGCTTGAAGACAAGCCTGGCATCCTTGGGCAACTGGTCAATTAATGCCGGGAGCAGATCCGGGCTGCTGTAATCCAAGAGCACGATGGTGTTGGCATTGGGATAAGCTCTGAGATCATATGAGAAAGCATTAGCCGGCAGCAGCAGCAGAATACCCCAATTGTTCTCCTGCTCGATAAGATAACTGTCCATCACTTGGTGGTGTGCAGTAAGCATTTTTAGCAAGGTGACATTTTTCAGCGGATTCATGCGCAGCTTCTCCATAATCCTGTCGTACTGGATCATTTGTGTTCACCTCCTGTCCGGTTTGAGAATCCAGAATCGGGCATTTCTTCTATATTACTATAAAATCCTCCATTTGGCCTCAAGAATATTCCCTGATGTGATTCAATCCCCGTACAGTCAGAGTACTGAATAGGAGTACCAGCAACCCCGCCGCAAGCATAACTGGAGCCGGACCGAAGACAACCGCTGAAGTGAGAACACCGTCGTCGCAGAAGGGGGCTACACTCATCAGAGATGCGAGCACGCTGAACACCCGACCCTGCAATGTCTCCGGCACCTCCAGCCTGAGAATCTAGAACATAGACTATCGCTACTGTTCAAGGCAGTCAGTTCCACATGGTTACATGAAAAGACTGCACTTTCGTCCAAAAGCAACGAGGTGCAGTCTTTCCGTCAACTAAGTTTCATTTTTGGTAACACCATTTAAGCTTGGCACGTAATCGGCAGCTTTATTGTTGCTAACCATTTGTGGTTCTTCGGTGAGATGATCGTGATTCTGCTGATTGTTTTTCTTATCCGCACGGTTATTGGCGCGGTCGTGTTTGGGATCGGCGCTGTTTTTGGGCATGACGTTCACCTCCATCTCTCCGAGCTTAGTATGAGACGGTGTTTTGTATTTTATCCCAGTATCTTATCCATCTAAGAGCAAAAAGTATTGTGCGAGCTTAAATGACAGATCCTGCTATAATAGTTGTGCAATACAATGCTGGTCTATTATGAAACGTAAAGAAGGTGAACAGCATCGCTAAAAAAACTAAGGTTGTTGAAGTGGTTCCTTATGATCCTGCATGGAAGAGTGAGTTCGGCAGATTGCGCGAATGGCTGCTTGAAATAACCGGTGATCTTATCCTGGCTGTTGAACATGTCGGCAGCACTTCAGTTGAAGGATTGTCGGCCAAACCCATCATCGATATAGATTTGGTGATGGAGAGCTATGAGGTTTTCCCGGTGATCGTTGAGCGGTTAAGTCAATATGGATATGTTCATCAAGGCAATCTCGGTGTCGAAGGCAGGGAGGCATTCAATCGGGAGCAGGAAGACGGGTTCATGAAATATCATCTGTACGTGTGTCCAAAGGACGGTAAAGGGCATCAGGAGCATATTATTTTACGCGAATATCTACGGGTCAACCCATCAGCCGCACGGGAATATGAACAAGTGAAGCTGGATCTAGCCGAACAGTTCCGGTATGATATCGATGCTTACTGCGAGGGGAAGACGGCTGTGGTCCATTCAATTTTGCAAAGGGCTGGTTATGCTGGAGCCACACAAGAACATCACACCTAAATGACTGTGTAGCTATTTTGTAGAGAACTCAATAACGAATGAGGACTATTGACGAAAGATTTTCCATGGGGTAGATAGGAAATACTTGTATTTATGTAATTTTGATGGTAAATTATAGTTATAAGTTTGGGATTCAATCTGGGCCCAGCGATCACAGTAACCAACTTGAAAATGTAAGGCAAAAAGGAGCATTTCCCCCAATGCTCCTTTTTGTTATGCGTAAATTTGACTACCCGTAGATAATCTTCACGAGTCCACAACTGAAAAAGAGGCACTAAATGAAAAAATTCTCCCCTAAGTAATTCACCATTCATAAATTAATGATTCTTTAAGAAAGGAGAGGTACACTTAGTTGTAGCTGTATAGAAGTGAAGGAATGAATGGGTTCACCTGGAGAGGATCACATATGAACAGAATACTATTGATTGAGGATGAGAAGAATCTGGCCCGCTTCATTGAACTGGAGCTGCAGCATGTATCTTATTCGGTTACCCGGGCGCAGGATGGGATTAACGGTCTGAAGCTGGCAGAGGAAGAAAACTGGGATTTAATATTGCTGGACCTGATGCTGCCGGGCCTTAACGGAATTGAGGTCTGCCGGCGCATCCGCAAGGTGAAGCAGACTCCGGTCATTATCATTACAGCCCGGGCCGGATTGTCCGATAAAATCAACGGGCTGGACAGTGGTGCCGATGATTACATCGCCAAACCATTTGCGATTGAGGAGCTGCTCGCACGTATGAGATCGTTACTGCGAAGAGCGGGCACTCTATTGGAAGGGCATCTGCTCGTATGCCAGGATCTTCAGCTCGACGCGCTGGGCCGGACCCTTACCAAAGCCGGGGAACCCGTTGAGCTCACGAAGCGTGAATTCGACATCCTATTGGTTTTGATGCAGAACATGGGCCGGGTTATGACCCGGGAGAAGCTGATGGAGTCAGTATGGGGTTATGAAACGGATGTGGAAATGAAGGTGGTGGATGTGTACATCAGCTATTTGAGAGGGAAAATCGACTCACCCGGACAACCCAGTGTTGTACAGACTCTGCGCGGCTTGGGATATGTGATCCGTAAATGAGAAGAGTCACCACACTGCTGTCGCGGCTGTCCATCCGTTGGATGCTGGCCATTTGGTCCTCTATTTTGCTGTGTGTACTGTTTCTAAGCTACAACGGGGTGCAATATTTTGTGATTAACCGCTGGATGTTACATCAGGAGCAGATCGCTCTCCACAAGAATATGGAGGAGATTCAAGGGTATTTCCGGGCAGAGAACGGAACGGCTGAGAGAATTGCCGGCAGCCGTTCTTTTATGGAGAGCATCAATGGGAACCATCAGCTGATCCGTATTCTGGATGTCCGTGGTAATCCGGTATTAACCGTATCTGCTCAACTGCCGGAGGAGTGGGTGAAACCGCAAGTTTCAACGAAGACAACCACGGACAGCATCTGGCATGAAGAAGAACATCTTCTGATCGTCAGAAGTCCGCTGCGCACTTCCAAGTTTAGCGGAACTATAGAAATCGTGAACAACCTGGCAAGCTCTGATCAGCTAAGTGATCTGCTGCTGGGTGTTATGATCGCCGGCTGGCTGGGTGCTATCGTTATCAGCGGGATCGGGGGAGTTTTTTTGTCCCGCCAGCTCCTGCGGCCCATTCAATCGTTAAGAGACACAATGACCAGTATTAAGCAAAAAGGGCTGCAGGAGAGGGTTCACATCTCGGGCAGCAATGATGAGCTGGCTCAGCTTGCCAGGGTTTTTAATGATCTGATGGACCAGCTTGAAGCGTCCTTTTATAGCCAAAAGCAGTTTGTTGAAGATGCTTCCCATGAATTACGGACACCGATTTCTATCATTGAAGGGCATATTTCACTGCTTAGCCGTTGGGGCAAACATGATCCGGTGATTCTTGAAGAATCGCTGAATGTATCGGTGCAGGAGCTGGGCCGCCTGAAAGGGATTGTCAATGAACTACTGGAGCTTACGCGGGCAGAAGAGAAGAGCAGGGAGCAATATGACTTTCCTTGCATAGCCAGAGATACCCTTCAATACACCCTGCGGAATTTTGCTTTGCTGCATCCCGATTTCCATTTCACTCAGAATCTCGATGAGATAGACGGTACGGTAATCCATATTGTGCCAAATCATCTGGAGCAGATTTTGCTTATCCTGTTGGATAATGCTGTTAAATATTCGGGAGCTACACGAACCATTACAATAAACGGAGTTGTGCAGGAGTCCCGGCTTCACATCCGTGTAGAAGACTGTGGTATTGGAGTGCCGGAGGAGGATTTACCCCTGCTGTTTCAGCGGTTCTATCGCGTGGACAAGTCAAGAAGCCGGGAACAAGGCGGAAGCGGCCTGGGGCTCGCCATTGCAGAACGCCTGGTCGCGAGATACAGCGGCAGCATAACACTCTCCAGCATACCCGGACAGGGAACGGCAGTCACACTGTCTTTTCCCGTTGTAGAGTAGCTCCAGAACCAATAATGGTTCTTAAGTGTGATACGAGCAATAAGGTAGGATAAGGAGGGATAGCATGCATCAATTACTGAACGCTATAACGGATGCCGCTCTGAATCTTGTTAACACGCTGGGGATCTGGGGAATCTGGATCGGGATGGTACTGGAGAGCGCCTGTATTCCCATTCCCAGCGAAGTCATTATGCTTAGCGGCGGATTATTGATTGCCAGAGGCTCGTTGTCATTTCCGGCGGTGGTGGCCGCCGGAGTGCTCGGGAATCTCGTCGGGTCTATTGCCGCATTTTATGTGGGGGCACATGGTGGCAGAAGATTACTGGAAAAGTACGGCAAGTATATTCTCTTTAATTCCCGCCACCTGGAGCAGTCCCAGCGCTGGTTCGACCGTTACGGTGAAAGTACGGTGTTCTTCACCCGGATGCTGCCGTTTATTCGGACCTTCATTTCTTTGCCCGCCGGAATTGCCGGGATGAAACCCGGGAAATTTGTTTTTTTCACTGCTCTGGGGTCCTTGCCCTGGAATATTGCTCTGGTGTATCTGGGATATCGCCTCGGAGACCATTGGACAATCGTCGAGGAGTACATGCGCCCTGTGAGTTATATCCTTTGCGGTGCTGTCGTTATTCTTATCATTCTCTGGCTGGTGCGCCGGCGAAAAGAACGCACGGCTTAACAGCTACGTACGCTCTAGTCCTGCCGCAGCATAGAGCGGTATTCACTGGGTGACATGCCGCTGAATTTGCGGAACTGCCTGGAGAAATAGAGTGCATCGTTGAAGCCGACAGATGAAGCTACCTGATCAATGGTGAGGGTACCTGAGAGCAGACCTTTGGCTTTGTCCATCCTCATCTTCAGCAGATACTGCTTCGGGGAGAGGCCTGTTTTCTGTTTGAAAGCCTTGGACAGATGCGCACGATGGTAACCGAGCGTGGCGGCCATATGATCTATGCTGATCTGTTGATGGAACTGCAGGGAGATCCAGCGGATGGCCTGGTCAATCTGCCGGTCGATGATTTCCGGCATTTCCTTGGGTCTGGCAGGCAGGATAGCCAGGTTGTCTTGTCCGAAATGGTGAAGCAGGAGCCGCGTCCATCCAGAAGCCTCCAGACTCTCCAGCCGTGGATAAGCAGACTGCCGGAAGCACACACGAATCCGTTCGTACAAGCTGCGTAGTTCAAGGGTATTCTCTGTTTGAAGCAGCGGCCGCTCCTTTGTAATGCCGATATCGGACAGCAGCCCGGATACACCGGTGCCTTGGAGTGCAACCCAGGCATAATGCCACGGGTTACGTTCATCCGCCTGATAGCTGAAGAGGGAGCCGGGAAAGATCACGAAGGTGTCTCCGCACCTGCACTGCTGAGATACAGTGCTGCTCTGAAAGCAGCCCTCACCCTCCAGCACCGTATGAATCAGATAATAATCATGAACGGATGGTCCGATTTTATGACCGGGATATGGCTGGCCTTCACCGCTGAACAGAACGGCAAGGTCCTGCTCTTCGGGGAGCAGATTAAAGCCGGCGGTAAAGGAATAATGCTCAGGAATCATGGCCGGTCCACCTTTATGTAATGAATGAGACGCACTATTGTCAGGCTACAACAGGTTTGTTCTATTTGCAACATTTGTCCATACAACAATAGGGGTTCTTCCGCAAGCTTCCAATAGATAATAAAGTAACAGGTATATTCCCTCTATATGATGCGGATTATGCCTGTTCAGCATGGAGTCGGAGGAGGTGCTTCCTGTAACCTCTCATAACGAAAATACACTGCCATACTCTCCTTTAAAGACCGGTGCTCCAAAGGCCTTAACCCATTCCTGATAAAGCCGCGTGGAGCTGTCGTTTTTGACGATTAAAAAGTCGGGATGGTCGAACTTCACAATATCGGGAAGGTATTCCGAGAAACCGTACATGGAACGCTCAAAAGCGGTCCAGCCCATCGGTCCGGCAGAGGCTTTGGTGATAAAAGGGTCCTGCCTTCCGTCACAGAGCACGTCACCACCGCGGTACATGACATAACCGGATGATCCATAGCTGGAGAGCACCCTAGGTCTGACACCCTGTGCCGCATGTTCCAGGACATAATCCATTTCTTTTACAGGATAAGCGCTAGCATCGATTGCCGGCGGTACGGTGAAAATACAGACGATATTAAGGGAAAGGCCTACTGCCAGTGCAAACATCAGAGTCCCCCGGCCAAGACGCAGGGAGAGGCTGCGGAAATACGGTACCACTTCGAAGAAAACGCCAGCGAAATAAGGAATAAACAGCCACATAAACAGGTTTTGCTTGAAATTGGTTACTCCCAAATAGAGAATGCCAGCCATCAGGAAGAAGCGGAAGGGCTTTTTGTAGAGCGAAAAGGGAAGGGTTACCGCAAAAAACAACAGCAGCAGCAGAATAGGCAGATTCTCAATTCGGTTGAACTGGATCGGCTGCCACTCGTTGATGAGCATGTTGAAGTGATTATGGGTTACGGTGAAGATATATAGCAAGCTCTTTGCACCAGCCGGATTCAAAAGTCCGGAGAGCCAGACCAGTATGAATACTGCGGCACGGCGTAAATTCAGTTTTTTCTCCAGCAATGATTCCAGCACAGCCATGCCCGTGAACACTGCAATCACCAGCCATACTCCGGTGTGAATATTGGCTACTGCACAGGAGAGGAGTATCATCACAGTGGCATTTTTAAGACTTGTCTTCAGTTGGAATTCCCGCATATACACGAAGAACCACACAATCATCCCGGAAGAGATCATCTGCGGCCGCCCTTTGAAATAGTTGTAATAGATCCAGCCGGTAATCAGCAGTACAAAAGGCAGTAGGAGCGGATGTTCCTCAGGCAGGCCCAGTTCTTTGCGCGAAACCTTCCCTAAACGGAGCAGTCCCATAATAAGCCAGAAGATGCAAACGGCAGTCAACAGGTAGATGCCCGGCCAACCGAATGCCTGATACAAAGGAGCAATAAGAAGCTGAAATCCGAACTCATGGGGAATATAGGGCAGCTTGTCACTATAAAAGGTATGGATGGCATGATGAAGCACGGTGTGGTGGGCAATCATGTAACGGCCGAGTTCAATATGCCAGAATGTGTCAGGGTCATTATAAGAATATTTGGGCATCAACAGCAGAATGAAGACAACAATCAGAGTCCCATAGCCCCGCTTGAACCATTTTGTGCGCATTGGAAGGATTATCCCCTTTTAGATCTACTATAATTCCCAATCGTTAGTGAACAGTTAAAAGTCTGATAAAAGCTCATATTCATACCTTTTCCCATAAAGAGGTATCAGGATACCTCATGCTATAACGTATGGAGAGAATCTTGACAAGCAAATAAATAGTGTATATATTACACATATACAATAATTACAGTAATTACAGAGGGTGCTGATGCCGCAACATGAACATATTGATATCGAGTACATCCGGCGAGCCGATTTATGCCCAGATAGCGGGTCAGGTCCGCCAACTGATTCTTCAGGGTGAACTGGTTACCGGGATGCCGCTGCCATCCATCCGCCAGCTAGCCAAAGAGCTGCAGATCAGCGTGATCACCACAAAACGGGCTTATGAGGAGCTGGAGCGGGAGGGTCTGATTAATTCTATCGTCGGGAAGGGTTCATTTGTATCCGGGGCAGATCAGGAGTTCATCCGGGAGCAGCGGCTGCGGATTATGGAAGGCAAGCTGAAAGAGATTATTGACGAGAGCAGGCTTTTGGGAATGGAATATAAGGAACTTGCGGAGATGCTGAAACTGCTCTATGAGGAGGAGAAAGAATGAGTGAGGTCATTCAGCTGGAAGGCATAAACAAAAGCTATGACCGGTTTGAACTGCGAGATATTACGGTCGGCATTAAGGAAGGGTATATCACAGGGCTGATCGGCCCGAATGGGGCGGGCAAAACAAGCCTGATCCAAATGATCATGGGGATGGTCTATCCGGATCAGGGTGAAATTCAGCTGTTCGGGCAGAACCATCTGCTTCATCAGGCGGCTATCAAGGACCGGATCGGTTATGTATCGGATGAAAATATATATTACGAGCGTCTAACTGTAAAACAAATGAAGGCAATCATAGCTCCGTTCTACAGCCGTTGGAATGAAGATGTATACCAGAAGTACCAGGAGAGATTCAAGCTCCCGCCGGATAAGAAGATCAAGGATCTGTCGAAAGGGATGAAAATTAAATTCTCACTTGCCATTGCCCTGTCCCACGATGCGGATCTGCTGATTATGGATGAGCCTACTTCGGGGCTCGACCCGATTTTCCGCAGAGAACTGCTGGAGCTGCTTAGTGAACACATCCAGGATGAGAAGAAGTCTATTCTCTTCTCCACACATAACACAATGGATCTGGACCGTATTGCCGATTATATTGTGTTCATCAATGACGGACGGCTGGTTTTTAACGAGATGAAGGAATCTCTTACGGAGAAATATCTGCTGGTCAAAGGCGGGAGGGAACTGCTTGACCGGGACGTCCGGCGCTGGTTCATTGGTATTCGTGAGACAGCCGTAGGCTTCGAAGGACTGATCGGTAACCGTGCGGAAGGCGAACGCTACTTCAAGGATACCGCCATCTGTGAGATCCCTACGCTGGAGGAAATCATGTATTTTACCGTAAAAGGAAGTGAAGCACATGCGTAACTCCATTTATTTGATCCGTAAGGATTTCTTCCTGGTCCGCAAGTTTTTGTTACTGCTGATTCCATACTATATCATTATGGGTTTTACGAATATTGATGCCTACGCGGTATTTGCCCTGCTTCCGGCAATGCTGATATTGTTGAATGCCTGCGCTATGGACGTGCTGGATAACAACCAGCGGTTTCAGATCAGTCTCCCGGTGCCCCGCCATCAGCTGGTACTAGCCAAATATTTAAGTCTGATCCCCTATGCTATCATCAGTCTGATCTGCACGCTGCTGCTCTACCTCGCCGGGGTTTTTTCCGGGCAGATTAGTGAACCGGTTGCCTGGAGAGAGTTACTATTGACCATTGCAACCTTCCCGGTACTTGCATCCTTTTATTTACCGCTGTACTTCTGGCTGGGACAAAAAGGGATGCAGATCGTGAATTTTGCCTTTATCATGCTGATCATGTTGAATATCACGGCTACATCTCATTTGGCAAAGCGGTTTCCGGCTCTGCTCGATTGGATTCACCCGCAAACCTCAAGCCATATCTTATTGTGGGCTATAGGCGGTGTGGCTTACATATTTCTACTGTATTGTTCTTATCTGATTTCACTACGGATTTTCGTTAAGAAAGACATTTGACCCGGAAACCTTTGAGGGGCCTCTGAACTATTCAGAGGTCATTTTTTTGTCACAACTTCTCGCTGAAAGGTCATTTACAATATGCCCCCCGGGGGGATATATTTATGAGAATAGTTCTCATTATAAATACTTTTAGGGAGTGAATGGAATGGGTGAGACCCTGCACATGAACGAAAACAAGGACGCCTCTTGGAAAGCTGTATGGGAAAAGAATGGAGGTATACTTATCGCTGCCGCTTGTCTGGTGCTGATAGGATTGGCCTGGAGTCTGGAGCGGAATGGGCAAGGAGCTTGGTCGATTGTGTTTTTCGTCCTGGCTTACGCCGTAGGCGGTTACCGCAAGGCGTGGGAAGGACTGGAAACGCTGATTAAGGAGAAGGATCTCGACGTTGATCTCCTGATGGTGGTTGCGGCTGCAGGTGCGGCGAGCATTGGCTATTGGCTGGACGGGGCCGTACTGATCTTTATTTTTTGCCTGAGCGGAGCCCTGGAGGATTATTCTATGGAGAAGACCAACCAGGATATTGCCGCGATTCTGAAGTACCGGCCGGAAGAAGCTGTACGGCTTCAAGACGGCGTGGAGGTGCGGATCAAAGCGTCTGAACTGCAAAAGGAGGACCTCGTGCTGGTGCGTCCCGGCGAGCGGATTCCCTGTGACGGTACGATTGTCGAAGGCAGCTCCGCAGTAGATCAGGCCACCATTACCGGGGAGTCCATTCCCGTAGATAAAACGCTGAATGATACTGTATTCGCTGGAACGATGAACGGACAAGGTGCCCTGCGGGTGCGGGTGACTCAAGCGGCTGAGGATACACTCCTCTCACGGATTATACATATGGTTCAGGAAGCGAAGAACGAGCTGCCGCCGAGCCAGCTTTTTGTTGAACGGTTTGAAGGGATTTATGCTAAAAGTGTCGTGGTGCTCGCTTTGCTGCTGATGGTGCTGCCGCCTTATCTGTTGAACTGGAGCTGGGAGGCTACGATCTACCGGGCGATGATTTTCCTCGTGGTAGCTTCCCCGTGTGCACTTGTTTCCTCTATTATGCCCGCGATTCTATCAGGGATTTCCAACGCTGCCCGTAAAGGCGTACTGTTCAAGGGTGGAGTTCACCTGGAGCAGATTGGGAATGTAAACACGGTGGTTTTTGACAAAACAGGTACTTTGACTGAAGGACGTCCAAAGGTAACGGATATTCGTCCGGCGCAAGGCCTCACAGAAGTCGAACTGCTGCGTCTAGCAGCTTCACTCGAGAATCTGTCCATGCACCCGATTGCCAGAGCAGTGGTAGACAAAGCGGCAGAACAGGGGATTGCACTGGAACCGGCGGCCGCAATGCAGGCGGTAACCGGAATGGGGGTCAGCGGGTTGGTGAACGGTAAATCCTGCCGTCTAGGAAAAAGAAGCCTGCCTCTGGAAGCCACGATGGATCAGGAACTGCTCTCTGAAGTAAAGACGCTGGAGGCCGAGGGGAAAACGGTCGTATTCGTTGAATTGGAAGGACGGTATGCGGGCATTCTGGCTGTTCAAGATACACTCCGTTCGAACGCGGCTATGGCAGTGAAGCAACTTCAAGCAATGAATAAACGCGTAGTAATGCTTACCGGAGATGCCACATCTACCGCAGAAGCTATTGGAAGACAAGCCGGAATTGATGAGATTTACGCAGAAATGCTGCCAGACGGGAAGCTGGAAGTAATCCGCAAGCTGACAGAGAAGTACGGGAAAGTGGCGATGGTTGGGGACGGTGTGAACGATGCACCTGCACTGGCTGCGTCATCCGTAGGAATAGCGATGGGGGCAGTAGGAAGTGATGTTGCTCTGGAGACGGCTAACGTCGTGCTGATGACGGATGATATTGCCAAAATCCCGTATGCCATCTCATTGGGAAGCCGCACCAGCCGGGTCATTAAGCAAAATATTACGTTTGCCCTAGCTGTCATTCTGATTCTGGTGGTGTCCAACTTTGCAGGAGGCATTAATTTGCCTTCCGGTGTAGTCAGCCATGAAGGAAGTACACTGGCTGTCATTCTAAGCGGACTGCGGCTGCTCAGATAGGTCTATTTGTTTCTATGAATCTATTCTTGCTATAATACCTCTAGCTGGCAAACCGTTAGATTCTTAAGTTCACTCTATAACCGGGTGAAATCACAAAACAAGCTGGGGTGTAATTATGGTAGAGGAAACAGACGGGCCTATTCATGACGAGGATTACGAGCATAAATACCGCAGGCAAATCGTCAACCGGCTGGCCCGGATTGAAGGCCATGTCCGCGCCGTCAAGGAAATGACTGCCGAAGACCGTGATTGCTCGGAGGTTCTGCTGCAGATCGCTGCGATTCAGAAGGCGCTGGATAAGGCGGCAAAGCTGCTGCTTAAGGACCATCTGGAGAATTGTGTGGTTAAAGCTGTACACCACGGCAATCAGGATAAGGTGCTGGAGGATCTGAACAAGGCCCTCGATAATTATATACGTTAACGTAGAACCGGCTGCACTGTCCCTTTAGGGATTCGCGCAGCCGGTTCTTGTCTTCATTGGTTAAGCATGGCTATGGCCGGATAGTACTATTTAAGGAATTACCTGCCCTGGTCCATATGGTCAACGTAATCCTTGGCATCCTTCAGTGATAAATTCCTCGCTTCACGAAGCACCTTGATCGCTTGGATTTTCTTGCCTTCAGCCAGCAGCAGATGCAGCCTTCTCTCCAGGTCCGGAGCAAATTCCATGTTCTGCACATTCAGCGGAGTCGGTGTTTCCATATTTGGTTTGAGCATGTTTCCTCCCATTCCAGAGCGGCTATCGATCCGCTCCAGCTGTGATTGCAAATCTTTAACCCTCCTGCTAAGGGTCATTACTCTGAACATCAATAGTATCGAGAGAGTAAGTGCGGCGACCGGGATCCAATCTGTAGTTTGCAAAGATATTGCCTCCCTGTATTATTGGTATATTCTATATTACACAATACCCGACATGTATAACGATGTTTAGTCTGCAATTGATAATTGCAGGCTTTTTTGTGCCGGAATTCAACATTATACAGCATAAACATTCATTGACATTTCAGAAGAGGGTAGATGATAATTTAGTAGATTCAAACGGGATATTCTGGTAAAAAATCGAAAAGTACTTGAGAACAAGAATAGGGGCACAGATATGCTGTATGCAACTTTTGAGAAGCAATACAAGCTTTTTCTCACCAGGATCGTAAGGAAAGCGGAGCTTAAACTAGAAGGTCCGGAAGGCATGTATGGGTTGAATATTAGTGTGGTTTCCGTGCCTCCAGAGGATGGACCACTGGATTATCTGAGCAACGCGGAAAAGGATCAATACAACAGCTTCCAATACCAGCGAAGACGTAACAGCTATCTCCTCAGTAAGCTGGCTTGTAAAATGGCAGTGGCTCGTGCCGAAGATGATCTCACTGATATAGTCATTGATCATGGAGTTATGGGGCAGCCATTTATACGTGGAAGTGACCGGAAGATCACCATTACTCATTGCGATACCATGGGCTCGGCAATTGATTATGACCCCCGTCTTTTATTAGGTGTTGATATGGAGCTCATAGATGAGAAGGCCATGGATGCCATAGCGAGAATTACATCCAAGGAGGAGCAATTCCTGCAGCATGAACTTGGAATACAGGCTCCTGCTTTCCTGACTGTGCTCTGGACCGTTAAGGAAGCGATGTCCAAAGTGATTCAGACCGGGTTTACGGTTCCTACAGAGCTGTTTGAGGTTAAGGGATGCGTATGGAAAGAACAAAATATCATCACCCATTTCAAAAACTTCACTTCATATAAAGCCATAACAGTGCTGCGGAGTACATATGTCTTTACCATCGTGCTTCCTTCCAAAGCGATGACTGAGATGGGAGAGACCCGGCTGATGCAGCAGTTGGAGGCGCTAATGCCCGGAGGTGACGGAATTGTTCAAGATCATGATCGTCGAGGATGACAGCAAAATCAGAACCCTAATCACCGATATTCTGCGTAAGTACAGCTATGAAGTGGTGGAGGTTGCGGATTTTTTGCAAGTCGAGCAGATCTTCGAGCAGGAATCGCCGCAACTGGTGCTGCTTGACCTGAATTTACCGTACTATGACGGATTCTATTATTGCCGGGTATTCAGAAGGAAAACCACGGTGCCGATCATTGTGATCTCCGCCAGAGATGAAGAGTCCAGCCAGGTGCTGAGCATGGAGCTCGGTGCAGATGATTATATCGTCAAACCGCTGAACATTCAGGTGCTGCTGGCCAAGATTATGGCGATTTTGCGCCGGAATTACGGGGAATATGCTGTCAAACCGGAACCGGAGAAAGAACTGCTGCCGATACATTTAGATGACCGCAATTTCAGCATTTCCTGTAATGGTTTGGTTGAAGAGTTAAGCAAGAATGAGTACAAGCTGCTGAAGAAGCTGATGGACAAACAGGATACGATCGTCAGCAGGGAAGAGCTGCTGGAAGAACTGTGGGATGATGTGCATTTCGTCGTGGACAATACGCTCACTGTGAATGTCACCCGGGTGAAGAGCAAACTGGCCAATCTGGGCTTCCAGGATGTTATCAAGGTAAAAAGAGGCGTAGGCTATATCTTTGATTCGGCTATGGCAGGAGGGACACGCCAGTGAGTATCAAGCTTTTTCGGGATTTTATGCGTGATCATTTTTCGTTCACGCTTGTCTATTTTATCAGCCATCTTCTGGTAAGTGTATACTGCAATCATTATATTAGCGGTAATATCCAGCTTATGTACCTGCTCAGCATCAGTGTGTATGTCTATATCCTGTACATGTGCTTCCGCTTCATCCAATATGTCTCCACCCGTCGGGAGATCCAGAGGCTATCAGAGAATATTGAGATTGAAGAAAAGGGCTTTTCCTGTGAACAGCAGTCCATCATTTCGATGATTCACCGCATTCATCACACCTACCAGGACCAGATTTATGAGATCAAAGCCCAGGCTGACAGTACTCATAAATTCATTTCGCAGTGGATACATAATCTAAAAGCCCCGCTGTCGGTCATCGACCTCATCCTGCAGAATGACAACATGAACGCTACCGGCCATACCCTTGCCTTGCAGCATATCGGGGAAGAGAAGGATAAAATCCTGAGCATGCTGAACCAGATGCTGAAGTTCTTCCGGCTGGAGCATTTCACCCGTGATTATAACCCGGAACCCATCCATCTGCTGGAGTCGCTCAGAGCCCTGATCAACAGCAAGCGGAACCAATACATCTATAACAATGTCTATCCGGTGATCGAATGCGAAGAGGAGAACGTAATCGTCATGACGGACAGCAAATGGAATCACGCGATGCTGGAGCAAATCGTCACTAATGCGATCAAATATTCGGATGCGGGAGAAGAGGCGAAAGCCATCCACTTCCATATTAAGCAGAGTGGCGACCGCGTGGTGCTGTCCATCCGGGATGAAGGTATCGGCATCGAAAAAGTGGATTTACAGCGGGTGTTCCAGCCCTTTTTCACCGGGAAAAACGGACGTACCCACCATCAGGCGACAGGTATTGGCCTCTATGTCTGCTCGGAAATTGCCCGGAAGCTGGGTCATCTCCTTACCATTTCCTCAGAAGTGAATCAGGGCACAGAGGTACAGATTGCTTACCTTTCAAAATTGAAAGACAGCGTAACTTAAATGGATGGATACTGCTTCCGGGGACTTCTACAATGAAGATATATCGTTCAATACACCCAGAATGAAAAAGGGAGATGAACCGGTGAGCATAGTACTGGAAGTCAAAGAGGTCAAGAAGATCTATGGTGTGCAGAATGGTGGTAACTCGACAGTAGCGCTCGATTCCATCAGCTTTTCGGTCGAAAAGGGAGATTTCATTGGAATTATGGGGCCCTCAGGGAGCGGCAAAACCACCTTGCTGAATATCCTAAGCGGTATTGGTAAGCCGAGCTACGGTGAGGTTTTTATAGGCGGCAAGAATATTACTTCCCTGGACACAAATGAAATGTCGCTCTTCCGCAGGCAGCATCTCGGCTTTGTATTCCAGGAATTTAATCTGATGGATAGTCTGACGCTGAAGGAAAATATCATGCTGCCCATGATTCTTGACAAGAAAGACAAAGAGCAGATGGAAGCTAAAAGCGAGGAGATTATGAAGCTGTTCGGCATCAACGAGATTGCCGGCAAATATCCCTGTAACATCTCCGGAGGGCAGCAGCAGAGAGTCGCGGTCAGCCGGGCGCTGGTCAATGATCCGGATATTATTTTTGCAGATGAGCCTACAGGCAACCTGGATTCCAAGTCTTCAAGTGCCGTGATGAAATGCATCGCGAGGATGAATCAGGAGCGTGAGAGCACCATTCTAATGGTAACCCATGATGCCTTCGCTGCTAGCTTCTGCAAAAAAATCATATTCATCAAGGACGGGGCGATCTGCATGGAGATTGTCAGCAGCGGGGTCCGCAAGGCGTTCTTCGATCAGATCCTGGATTGTCTGGCGATCATCGGAGGAGAGCGCAATGACCTTTAGAGATGTCACGATTAAGAACTTCAAACATAATATCCGGAATTTCTCGTCCTATTTTATGTGCAGTGCCTTTGCAATCACAATCTTCTTCCTCTATGCTGCCTTGCTGTTCAATAATAGCATTCGTGAGGGTACGGCGGAGGATGTGATCCGGATTGTGCTGATCTTGAGTCTGGTAGCTCTGACGCTGTTTTCCGTATTTTTCATCAATTATGCACATTCCTCATTTATCCAATCGAGAAGCAAAGAATTCGCCATCTTTATGTCACTGGGCATGAACAAAAATGATTTGCAGAAACTTATTCTGCTGGAAAATCTGATCATCAGTGTTTCCTCACTCATCGTGGGGATCATCACAGGAGCGGTCTTTTCCCGGCTGTTTCAGAATGTGGCAATTGATTTGCTGGATCTGAAGGAGGTTTCTTATTCCCTTAGTGCGGCGAGTTTTGTAGTGACAGCGGTTGTTTTCACATTGATTTTTGCCGCCTCGCAGCTGATATCAAGCGTGAAAGTCGGCCAGCTGGATATCGCGGATCTGATGAAGGATTCCCGTAAGCAGGATAATCATGCGAAGAAGAATGACACTATGCTGGGGCTGGCAGGCGTGGGGCTGGTTGTGGCCTCGATCCTCTTTCTGGTGCTGATCTCCAGTCACGAGAGTCTGAATACGAATCCGCTTATGGTCATTTCTTATATTTTGATGAGCTTCATCGGTATCTACATGGTCATTGCCCATCTGGGGAACACGCTGATCCGCTTCCTGAAGAATAAGAAATTCTATTACCGTCACATTCTCTCCATCACCGAAATTAATCACAAATTCAATCAGAACAAGCGTGTGATGTTTATCCTGAGCATTCTCAGCGGGATGACCATTTTTCTCGTAGCTTCACCTTTCTCATTGCTGCAGCTGTCGGAAAGTATTGCAGAGCGGAATAAATATGATATTGAGTATATCTCGGTAACAGGTGTACACACACTGGGGAGCGGACAGCTGGAACAGCTGATGAAGCAATCCGCAGAGCCGCTTAAGTCGATCACAGAAACCAGCTTTCTGAATCTGAGAATGAACCTGGAAGGCGACAAATACGATGTTCTGAAGTCAAAGCCAATTATTTCACAGGATAGGTACAACTCACTAACAGGCGAGAATGTAACCGTGGGGGCCGGAGAAGCCTTGAATATCATCACGGCATGGGAGCCGGGTTCTCATGGTATTGACCCGGGAGCAGCGATTGTGTTCACCGATGGTATCCAAACCTTCGATTTTATGGTGAAGTCCTCCTACCATGGCGATTGGTTTGCAACAGCAAGCTCTTATCCCACAAGCTCAGGCATCGTAGTCAGTAATGAGGATTACAAGGACATGGCGGCTAAGGTAGACGGAAGTGCAATAGGTACCCATTATGGGATCAACTTTACAGACTGGAAGGGTACAGAAGGGATCGTCCAGAGGCTGAAGGATACTTTGCAGGCAACTGACAAGGATGGAAGCGGCCAATGGTTTGCGGTCTCCTCCAAAATAGATGCCTATAAAGAGCTGAAAAAGAACTATTCGCTGTTTGTGTTCATAACCTCTCTTGTTGGTGTTTTGTTTTTTGTTGCAGGTGGAATGGTGCTGTATTTCAAGCAGTACACCGAAATAGGGAATGCCACTGTCTTTTTCCGCAAGCTGTACAAAATCGGGATCAGTGACAGTGAGATTCGGGCGGTAGTATCCGCAGAGCTGCTCATAACCTTTTTTGTCCCCCTGCTTCTGGGCAGCCTCTTGGGTTACTCCTTCATCTATCTGGTCACTCATATCATGAGCGGTTCCGATATCCTCGGTGAATTCATGAAGAACACCACGATTGTGGTCGCTGTCTATTTCCTCTTCCAGCTCAGCTTCTACAACATTACCAAACGCAAGTATGTCCAAGAGGTTGTGCGAAAGCTGACCAGTGCGTCATAGAACGAATGATACGCGGGTTGGGCAAGTCACCTGACATTGCAGGTCAGTGATCAGAAATGATCATTGGCCTGTTTTGTTTGACTGTTAGAAGGATGGAGTATATGCTATTCATATAATTAGATATCTAACTATTCACAACTAAAGGAGTTTTCCCATGACTGAACAACCTTCGAACACGCCATTTTCAGATTTGATCCGGGAAATTGGATTGAAAAAGAAAAGACAGGCAAATGAAAGATTAGCGGAGCTGGGCATGAATGCACAGCAGGGGCAGATGATCGGTTATATTGCGGAACATCAGGAGAACGGCCTGATCCAAAAGGATCTGGCGGAGCATTTCAACCGTAAGGAGGCCAGCATCACCAGCATGCTTCAAGGCCTGGAGAGAAAAGGATATATTCAACGCGTGATCCCCAAAGAAAATGAGCGGCAGAAAAAAATATATCTATTGGAGAAAGCGGCGGTTCTAGTCGAAGAGTTCAATGAGATTTTTGCAGATGTGGAAAAAAGCATCACGGATAACCTTACTGCGGAAGAGGCGGAAACACTGATGAGATTATTGAGTAAGGTGAATTCGAGCCTGTAGGTTACTTGACATGAAATGCATTTCACAATTTACAGTAAAGGAGACAACATAAACTTACATGAGGAGAACTTACAATGAACATCAAATTAATTGCAGCAGATATGGATGGCACCTTTTTAGATGATCAAAAAAACTATAATCAGAAATGGTTCAAGCAGCTGTACGCTGTAATGAAGGCTAAAGGCGTTCATTTCGTGGTAGCCAGCGGGAACCAGTATTATAAGCTGAAATCTATTTTTGAAGATATCCAGGATGAGCTCGCTTATGTTGCCGAGAATGGCGCCTATGTCATCGATGGGACAGAAGTGTTGTTTACGGGTGAAATTCCACCGGATCAGGTAGGGCTGATCGTGAAGAAGCTGAGTCAATATGAGGAAATTTCGGCAGTCATGTGCGGAGTGGAGGGGGCTTATGTGCTCGAAAACGCCAGCGATGATTTCTATGACCTCATGTGCCGTTATTATCCGAGATTGCAGAAGGTAAGTGCTTTTGAGCAGGTTGACGACCAGATTTTCAAATTTTCCTTAATCACTCCAGATTGGACAGCCGGTGGTGTTGAAAAATATCTGCCGCTGCTCATGGAAGAGCTGAAGGGGATGGTAGATCCTGTGACCAGTGGCCATCAGTGTATTGACCTGATCATTCCCGGATGCCACAAGGCCTCAGGGCTTGAACGTCTAATGGAGCGCTATGGTGTCCGGCCTGAGGAATGCGCGGCATTTGGAGACAGCAGTAATGATATTGAAATGCTGAAGTTATGCAAATACAGTTATGCAATGGACAACGCTTCGCCGGAAGTCAAAGCTGTAGTCAATTATCACACGGTGAGCAATAACGATCATGGTGTGCTGCATGAAATTTCATTACTCTTGGGGGAGCCGTCCTTGATGGAAATATAGATTAAAACGAATTCATTTCCTGCAATGGATAAATTAGATCTATTGTCAGCCGGGATCTGATTTTTTGTTTGACAGACGGGGATGATTCATCCATAATTCAATCCATACTAAACACATAAGATTTATCAGAAGGGGTGGGTCACTCGTGTCAAAGTTAAAAGCATCTTTAAAAAAATCGGTTGGAATAGGGACGTTGGCAGTTCTGTTTCTGGTATTGCTAGCAGGATGCTCCGGCTCCAATAATAAAGCTGATTCAACAAATGCGGCTCAGGAAAGTGCCAGTCCGGCTCCAACTCAGAGTACAGACGCGGCTAAACCCGCTGTGGGCGGCACTTTTGTCTATGGACGGCCTGCTGCGGTGACTTCATTCGATCTGCATAAGGAAATTACATCGAACAATGCGTTTGCGATTGATAAAGTGTTTGAATCCCTCGTCTCTTTTGACAGTAAGGGCGAAATAGTAGACTTTCTTGCCAAGTCACACAGCATCAGTGAAGACGGTTTGACGTATACCTTTGTTCTCCGCGACGGCTTGAAGTTCTCGAACGGTACGGATGTAACAGCTGAGGATGCGGTTTTTTCGCTACAGCGGCATTTGAAGGTTGAAGGCCCGCTGGCCATTTCGGCAAAGGTGGCTACGATCAAAGCACAGGATAACAAAACACTGGTTATCACGCTCAAAGAGCCGTATACACCGTTTATCTCTGAGCTGTCCAACTTCTCGAACGGGATTATTCCGAACCATTTCGGCGGAGTCACCGAAGAAGAGTTTTTCAAAAAACCGGTCGGTACGGGACCGTTCGTAGTAGAGAGCTGGGACCCTGCTGGTGATTTGACCTTCACCAAGAATCCGAACTATTGGCAGGAAGGCAAGCCCAATATTGATAAGCTTGTATATAAGCTGATTGAAGATGACAGCCAGGCGATTAACCAGCTGAAGGCGGGAGAAGTGGATGCGATTGAATCCTTGGCCCTGCAGAATGCCAATGAGATCAAGGACGGCTCTGATACAGCAGTAGTTACCAACGGGAGCTGGGTGACGGAGCAGCTATTCTTCAATACGCTCGACGAACACTTCAAGGATGTGCATGTCCGCCGTGCCCTGGCGCTCGCACTGGACCGTGACGGATTGACTAAGGCACTTACGTTTGGCTATGCACAGACTGCAAATTCCCTGCTGCCTCCAACGATACCTTATAACGCAAACGATTCGATTAAAGCGCTGAACTTCAATGTTGATGAAGCCAAAGCAGAGCTTGCCAAATCTGCCTTCCCTGACGGATTCAGTACAAAATTGCTTGTTGCTTCAGGCAACAGTACAAGAGCCCAGGAGGCGCAAATCATCCAGGCTGCAGGCCAGGCGATCGGCATCAAAATAGAGATTGAATCGATTGAACTGGCTACCTTCCGTGAACGGTTTTTCGCTTATGATTTCTCAGCTATGCTGAACAGCGGACAAGCGGACTCTCCGGAAGCGAACTCCATTCTTGCTTTCCAGACGGACCCGCAAGGTTTCAGTAAATCATATTGGACCCATTACACGAATGAAGAAGTCACCAAGCTTTTATATGATGGACAAAAAACAGCGGATGGGGATGCCCGTGCAGAGATTTACTCCAAGCTGCTGCAGACGCTGGCCGATGAAGTGCCTTATATTCCACTGTACTATCCTGATATTCTGATCGGTGCCCGTTCTTCCGTTCAGGGCCTGGTTGTTTTACCTAACGGCAGTGTGCGATTCGACACGGTTAGCATCAGTAAATGATGAAACCTAATTCTTCATTTACTGGACGGACAGGAGGCAATGCATCTCACAAGTGGCTACTAATAGCACTTGTGAGAGCCCTGGCCGTGATCCTATGCGTAATGACGGCAGTTTTTTTCATTATCCGCATCGTGCCTGGAGACCCCGCAAAAATGATTCTGGGAGAATACGGTACACCTGAGGCGCTCGAGAGTATGCATCATACACTCGGGCTTGACCTCTCTTTATGGGACCAGTTCCTGCGTTTTGTGAAGACACTGTTTACCCAAGGAGATACAGGAAATTCAATTGTGACAGGGACCTCTGTCAGAGAGCTGATCATGCAGCGGGCTCCCATTACTTTGCTGCTCATTCTGATGGCTTGTGTGCTGGCAATCGTCATAGCCCTTCTGCTTGCTACACTTGCAGCCACTCATAAGGATAAGCTGCTGGATCATCTGATCCGTATTTTTCCTGCAATCACTCTGGGTATGCCAATCTTCTGGGTTGGCATTCTTTTGATTCTGCTGTTTAGCGTCCGGCTCGGCTGGTTTCCTGTCGGTGGAGTGGGAGAGGGATGGACCGGAACCCTGCACAGCCTTGCGCTCCCGGCGATAACAGTTGCTTTTTCACAGATTCCTACGCTTGTCCGGTCGTTAAGGGCGCAGATGCTTGAAGTGCTGGAATCCGATTTTGTAGTTACCTTGAGAGCTGCCAGAATACCGGGCAGGGTAATTCTGTTCAAGCATGTGCTGCGCAATTCTGCTCTTCCTACACTGATGCTGCTTGGGGTGAATATCTCCTATCTGATCGGAGGGACACTGGTTGTTGAACAGGTGTTTGGAATCAAGGGAATGGGCAGCCTGCTGTTTACCTCGATCTCGAAACGGGATTTTCCGGTTATTCAAGGCATAGCTCTATATTGTGCCCTATCTGTTGTGATCATCAGTCTATTGATTGAAATCATTTCCTGGTGGCTAGATCCCAGAACGAAAGGAAAACAATGAACGATATACGGTTAGACCCACCATTGCAAGAGGGCGGCAGAACAGCTGGAAGCTTCAGACGAATATGGAATACTCCTTCACTTTTTGTGGGCAGTATGATGTTTGCATTGCTCATTATCCTGGCCGTGTTTATCCCTTACTTAAGTCCATATGAGCCTACGGGACAGAATCTGAGCGCATTTTTACAACCTCCGTCCGCAGCACACTGGCTCGGAACCGATCAGCTGGGACGTGATTTGTTCACGAGATTGATCTACGCTGCGCGAACCGATCTAAAAATTATGGTACTGGCAGAAATCATTCCCTTTTGTACAGGTGTGTTTCTGGGTATGCTGGCGGGGTATTACGGAAAATGGATCAATACCGTCATTACGCTGCTCACAGATACGTTTATCGCCTTTCCTTTCTATCTGATTGTTATTATTGTGGCCTTTGCCAGTGGAGCAGGTGAACGGGGGATATACATCACCTTTATGCTGGTCGGATGGATCGTGTTTGCCCGTGTCGTCAGAGGTCTGAGCGCGTCGTTCCGCGAGCAGGAATGGGTAGCATCTGCACAGACACTAGGATTGCCGGGACTAAGAATTATTCTGCGCCATCTGCTGCCCAATGTGCTGCCTCAAGCCGTTGTCGTCCTGATGACCGATATGATTGGTTTGCTTGTAGCCATTGTTACACTCGGATATCTGGGCATCGGCATTGCACCGCCAACTCCAGACTGGGGAACCATGATCTCTGACGGACAACCCTTCATCACGACAGCTTGGTGGCTCTCGGCAGTTCCGGGATTTGCTGTAGTGTACACCGGCATCGCTTTGTCACTGGTTGGAGATGGATTGGCCGATATTTGGAGGAAAAAATAATGTCAACACATCCGATATTGCAAATGGAGGGACTGTCGCTGGCGGCGAAGTCCAAAGAAACACTAGTGAGTAACGTCAGTTTCTCGCTTGGTAAAGGAGAAAGTCTGGGCTTGGTAGGTGAGTCGGGTTCCGGCAAATCGCTTACGCTGCGGGCCATTCTGGGGCTGCTGCCGCGCGGTGTTACACAGACCGGAGGTGTGATTAAGAGCGGGGCTAGCAGCGCAATGGTTTTCCAAGACCCTAGAGGCGCGCTCGATCCGCTCTGTCCGGTGGTTAATCAGCTGGCAGAAGTCGTATATTACAGGCAGCAGGTCAGCCGGAAGGCTTCACGCATCATAGCACTGGAACTGCTCGAGAGACTCGGTCTGCCTGAATCTCTGAAGAAAACGGACCGGTATCCCAGCCAGTTGTCTGGCGGTCAGTGCCAACGGGTGGTCATCGCATTGGCCCTGGCTTGTAAACCAGGCATTCTTCTCTGTGATGAGCCGACCACGGCTCTGGATGTTACGGTTCAACGGCAAATCATTGACACCATTACCGACCTTCAGCATGAATTAGGGTTTGCTATGGTCTTTGTTACCCATAATCTGGCGATTGCAGCGAACCTCTGCTCCAAACTGTATGTGATGAAAGCAGGCCGGATTGTAGAGCACGGAGATACACTTGATCTTTTACAGAACCCTACGGACCCCTATACACAAATGCTGATTGATTCAGTACTTCCGCTGCCGGAGCTTGAAGGGAGTGGAGCTTGATGGATATGGCCCTGCAAGTACACAACCTCACCGTTCGCTATGGCGGATTCACTGCCCTGGATAAACTCAGTCTAAACCTGGAACAGCATACCACGCTTGGTCTCGTCGGCGAATCCGGCTCGGGCAAATCCACCCTGGCAAGGGTGATTGCCGGACTAATTGCACCCGATGAAGGGAAGATCATGCTGGGATCTCAGGAATTATTGAAGAAGAGAAGCCTACACCAGCATAAACAGATCCAAATGATCTTCCAGAATCCGGATGCCTCGCTGAATCCCAAGCATTCAATCCGGCAGATTCTTACCGAAGCCCTGCTGTTTCACAACATCGTGGGCCGGTCACAGGTTGAGAAGCGATGCCAAGAGCTTTTGGCCCGTGTTCAGCTGGAAGCCAGATCACTGGATAAATACCCTCATGAATTCTCCGGCGGCCAGCGCCAGCGGATCGCAATCGCGCGTGCGTTAAGTGTGGAACCAAGCCTGCTGATTGCAGACGAGCCGACGAGCGCACTCGATGTGTCTGTACAGCGGAGTGTGCTCGAACTGTTCAATACACTCAAGGCCGAGCTTCATCTTTCGTTGCTGTTCATCTCTCATGATCTGGGAGTTATTCACGCCATTAGCGATACGGTTGCAGTCATGCGGCAGGGCAAGCTGGTGGAGGTAAGTCCCAAGGACCAATTCTTCATCCGCCCGGAACATGAATACAGTCGCGAGCTTTTGTCAGCCGTTCCGAAAATGCCAAAAACTAGTAACAGCAGGAGGTTAATATGAACCCGGAACATCAAGGATTTGTGCCGCTTTCGTTGGCAGAGTTCAATACACTTACTGAATTGCTTTCCAGACTTTTATCAACCCAGCATCCTCCGGTTATTATCCCGGGTGAGGCCATCTTGGGAATTGAGGCAGTCGCTGCCGGAATAGCCGCACCGGGACGTACTTTTGTCAATGTAGTTACAGGCCCTTACGGCAGATTATTCGGGCAATGGCTGGAGCGGGGAGGAGCAACGGTTGCTGAGGTTATAGTCCCCTTTGATGAAGTGGTTACAGCGGCCTTGGTCGCAGAAGCAATTGAACAGTACAAGCCAGATGCCCTATCCTTTGTTCACGCTGAAGTGGTTACAGGCGGTTCTAATCCCGTCAGGGAAATTGTTAAGCTTGCACAGGAGTTCAACCTGATTACAGTATCAGATTCTGTATCGGCGGTCGGGGGAGAGATTCTCCCCGTAGATGAATGGGGCGTAGACTTTGCGGTAATCGGTGCACAAAAAGCCTTGGCTGGACCTAACGGCGTCAGTGCTGTCAGCATTTCACCACGCGGCTGGGAATTTCTTGAGTCGAATGAAATCGCCCCCCGCAATTCCATCCTGTCGCTACTGGATTTGAAACCATCCTCGGATGGGGCTTCTCCGTTACGGGTTCCACCCAACATACCTGTTTTGGAGGCCAGAGCTTTGATCCTGGCGCTAACACGAATCGAAGAAGAAGGTCTGGAACAGGTGATTAAGCGGCATGAAAGCGCCGCAGCTTCTACAATAGCAGGAATAACTGCCTTGGGTCTTGAGCCGTGGCAAAAGGACAGCAGACATTATTCTACTCTGACTACAACCGTCAGGATCTCGGAGAAGCAGGAATTGCTGATCCATCAGCCTGTGGGTATCGTGGCTCCCGGTGACGGGGGACTATTCGGCCAGCTTCTGCGGATTAATCATTTTGGAAAGAATGCTTCACGGAGAAGCGTAGAAGAAGCTATAACGGTTCTTGCCCAATTGTTGAAAATGGACCCTGAACAGGCATTACTGGCTGTCCGGCGGGTATGGGGAGAATGAGCATGATCCAAAAACATCCAAAGCTGCTGTCACTAGAAAATATGAATATTGCAGGTATTGAAGATAAACGATTCGATATTGCGATTAGAGATGGACGGTTCTATTCGATTGCTGAGGCTGGTCCCTATCCTAATGAATCAAGTCATCCGGGTCAGGATTTATGGATAAGTCCTGGTGTGATAGACCTTCATACGCATCTTGCCTGGACAGACTTTGACCACGACGATCAATTGAAACGCGATCAATCTGAGATCGAAGTGATGCAGGCTGAAGCCTTCGCGGCTACGCTTCGGACGGGTGTCACGACTACACGTGATGCAGGCGGGATTCTGCCAAGCACGGTGCGTCATCTGGTCCGGCAGTATCAGCAGCCCCTCCGGGTGCAGACCAGCAGCGATATGATTGGGGCAGCGGATGCACACGGTCTTAAGCATTTGGAAGCTCGAATGGCTGATATCTTTGCTACAGGAGCAGGCTGGATTAAAATCATGGCGACAGGCGGCCTTGGTACGCCTACCGAGAAAGTGGTTGATCCTATTTTCTCGGAAGAGGAGTTCGCCTTCATTGTCCGCAATGCGCATGCCCATCATAAAAAGGTGCTGGTACATACGTGGGGCGGAGTGACGATTGACTGGTCCATTCAAGCGGGTGTGGAATCCATTGAACATGGAATGTTCCTGAGTGAGGAGCAGGCTGGCAGACTCGCTGAGTCTGGAGTAGCTTTTGTGCCCACAACCTCGATTTACCGCATTGCCGCTGATCCGAAAGGTGTACTGGCCTTGAACCCGCTGATTTGCGATCGGGCAGCACGTGCTGCTGAAGCCCATTCGAAAGCTATAGGCTATGCCCAAAAAGCAGGAGTCCGTTTAGGATTCGGTACGGATTACGCTACTCCTGCACTGCATGGTTACAACCTGCAAGAGCTTGATACGTTAATGGATTACGGGCTGAGCCGGGCAGAAGCGTGGAAGTCTGCTACAGAGAGTGCTGCCGGGATTCTGGGCAGTGGCAATGAATTAGGGCGAATTGCCGAAGGGTATATTGCAGATGCAATTATATACAATGCTAACCCGTATCAGGCGCAAAACGCAGACCAGCTCCGAAAAAGCATTGTTTCCGTGATCACCGGGGCACAGGAATCAGATTTGGTCTGACCATAATAGTTTATTCTGGCAACAAACTTTAACCAGCAGAGCTCCGGACTCTGCTGGTTTTTTGTTTTTTAGCAAGCTATATCAATCTGTTTGAATTGTTATTTTTGTTTGTGTCTTTTTTTATAACAGTGTTGTAATCTTGCAGGAAACCGGCACGCTCAGAGAGAAAGAAAGAGACTAGAGATTATATTAGGAGTGATATGATGCATACGAAGATCAGCCTGGAAGGCGAATGGAAGTTGCAATTGGATATGACAAAGCAAGGACTGGCAATGCCTTTTGCTGATGTCATCTCTCTTCCGGGCACAACGTCACACGCCCTTAAGGGACCGAAGAACGTGGATATACTTGTAGACGCTCTCACAGATGAATACCTGTTTGAGGGACAGGCCTGGTATTCAAAAGACTTTGAAATTCCGGAGGCGCTTTCCGGTAAAACATGCATGCTTCATCTGGAACGGACTAGACTTACCACGGTCTGGCTGGATGGTCTGGAGATCGGTAACCGTGACAGCCTTAATACCCCTCATGTGTACGACCTAGGACAGCTTCGCTCAGGTAATCATACTCTCACTATCCGGGTTGATAATACGGATTATCCGACAAAGGGCGGACATTTAACCTCCAAGGATACCCAGACCAACTGGAATGGGATTACCGGACGTATTGAACTGCAATTTTACAGCGAATCCTATTTGAGCGGCATTCGGATTGATCCGGATGTGTCCGCACGATCCGTACGAATCACAGCTACTCTTGAAGGTGCGGATACGGGCGTGATCAAAGTATCAGCCGTTAGTTTCAATAGTAAGACAACGCAAACTAGAGCTGTACAGGAGTACAACATCTCCCGCGGTGAGTTTTGGGTCAGCTACGGCCTGGGGCCGGATGCCCTACTATGGAGTGACTCCGAACCCAATCTCTATAAGATAAGCATTGATCTAAACGGTACAGGTGATGAGGCTTCTGATCAGCATGAGCTGATTTTTGGACTCCGGGAATTCAAGACCGGCGGCGACAAATTCATGATTAACGGACAAAAAACCTTTCTCCGCGGCAAGCATGACGGTCTGATTTTCCCATTAACCGGATACGCCCCGACTGATCTGGAGGAATGGCTCAGAATACTTGGCATCTCGAAGTCCTACGGTATTAATCATTACCGTTTTCATACTTGTTGTCCGCCGGAGGCAGCCTTTGCCGCAGCAGACATGCTCGGTATCTATATGGAGCCGGAGCTGCCGTTCTGGGGAACGATCACAGAAGAAACGGATGAGGGCCATAATCAAGCCGAGCAAGACTATCTGATCAGCGAAGGATATGCCATTCTACGGGCATTTGGCAACCATCCTTCCTTCGTAATGATGTCGCTTGGCAACGAACTATGGGGCAGCAGAACCAAGATTGATTCCTTTCTGAAAGACTATAAGGCATTCGACAATAGACATCTGTATACGCAGGGCTCCAACAACCATCAGTTTGTTCCGGAAGTTCTGGAGCATGAAGATTTCTTCTGTGGTGTGCGGTTTTCCAAAGACCGGCTGTTCAGAGGCTCTTATGCGATGTGTGATGCTCCCCTGGGGCATGTTCAGACGGATATGCCTGGCACCATGAAGGATTATGATGAGCAATTCGTACCGCCAGCTATGGGGAACGGAGAAGATACAGAAGCGGCAACGGGGGATACCATTCAAATCCAGTACGGTACTGAAGCCAAGACCGTGCAGATCGGTGACACATCCGGAGAATGGATTCCGCGAATTCCGGTAGTCTCCCACGAGATTGGTCAATATGCGACTTATCCGAATTATGCAGAAATCAGTAAATATACAGGCTCTCTCAAAGCCAAAAATTTTGAAGTCTTCCGCAGCCGGCTGGAGGACAAGGGATTGGGCCATCTCGCGGCTAAATATTTTGAATGCTCTGGACAGCTGGCAGTGGCCTGCTACAAAGAAGAGCTTGAGGCTGCGTTCCGTACCCGAAGACTTGCGGGATTCCAGCTTCTGGATTTACAGGACTTCAGTGGCCAGGGAACGGCGCTGGTAGGGGTCCTCGATGCCTTCATGGATTCCAAGAGCCTTGTTTCCGCTGATGAATGGCGTACGTTCTGCAGTGATGCAGTCCTGTTGGCAAGATTTCCGAAGTATAACTATGTCTCCGGGGAACATTTCGACGCTCATGTTGAACTCTCCTGGTACCGGACCGGTGCACCGGATATGATTCTACTGAAATGGGAGTTGAATACAGAAGAGGGAACACTGGCGGCAGGTATTTCCGAAGCAGGGGTACCAGCTGGTTCAAATTATATTGATATCTGTGATTTATCCATCGCTCTTCCTGAGGTCGTGCAGATGACCCAAGCCGTTCTTTCCTTGTGGATACCGGGTACTGATATCCGCAAGAGCTATGATGTGTGGATATATCCGGAAAATAGCAACGGAGTGCTGGACGATGTACATGTCTTCCAGGAACTATCACCGGAAGCGCTGGCCCTGCTGGATCAAGGCCAGAATGTGCTGCTCATGCCAAAGCCGGAGTTGCTCCAAAATGCTGTTGAAGGTTTTTATTGTACGGATTTCTGGTGTTATCCCATGTTCCGTTCAATATCCGAGAGCATGAACAAGCCCGTACCCGTGGGTACAATGGGTCTGCTGATCGATAACAGCCATCCTGTGTTCCGTGATTTCCCGTGCGAAGAATATTCCACTTACCCTTGGTGGAACATCGTTCAGAATTCGAAGTCCATTATCCTGGATGGATTCGACCGTTCGTGGAGTCCTATTGTGCAGACCATCGACAACTTTGAGCGTAATCATAAGCTAGGCTTCTTACTGGAGTGCAGCGTTGGGGCAGGTAATCTCCTGATCTGTGCACTTGACGCGGACAAAGTAAGCGGCACACCTGAGGGCAGACAGTTCTTATCCAGCTTGTCGCATTACATGAAATCCGCAGATTTCAAGCCGCACTACCATGCGGAGATTTCTCAGCTTCAGCAATTGCTTCAGTAAATAAGCAACCGGGGTGTTCCCATATGCCATGGAATTGGCAGCGCGGGACACCCCGGTTTTTTGAGCAGGATCCATACTTGGTGTGATGACGGGCAGATTAGCAATACGTAAGAAACAACCTGAGTTGAATTATGCTAAAATGTAGGTAATTTAGATTTTAAATATCCCTGATGAACAAAGGAGAATTGGATAATGAGAAAACTCGTTCTATTCCTGCATGCATCGCTTGACGGTTTTGTAGAAGGGCCTAAGGGTGAAATGGACATTGGCTGGGTTTCCTACGATGCTGATTTGGAGAAACACGCGCAAGAAATTCTAAGTACTGCCGACACTGTTATATGGGGACGCGGGACTTATCAGATGATGCACAGTTATTGGCCCTCTGTGCCTTCGAATCCATCAGCTTCGCAGCATGAACTGAATCATGCCGAGTGGATTGAAAAGACAGCCAAAATCGTTTTTTCCAGGACACTGGAGAAAGTCGAATGGAACAATTCCAGACTGGTTAAAGAAAATATCGGAGAAGAGATCAAGCACCTCAAACAGCAGCCAGGCAAAGATATGGTTATCCTCGGCAGTCCTAGGTTCGCACACTACCTCATGCAGCTTGATTTAATAGATGAGTATAAGATTACAGTTTCTCCCGTCCTGATCGGCAGCGGGTTACCGTTATTCCAAGGTCTGAAGGAGAAGGTCAATCTTAAACTTATCGAAAACAAGACATTTGATTCTGGAGCCATAGGCCTCGTTTACCAGACGGTTAGATGACCGTTGTCTGGTCTCATCCATAGCGCCGGCGGTTAGTGCAGGAAATATCTTCTTGTCTACTTTTCCATAGATTATTGATAAGGTGGAGAGAGTATGGACTAAGAGGTGATGTATGATCATGAATAGAAAACACTGTTTATTCTGTGATGAGATAGTCCCTGTGAAGCCTGAAGGTGAATATGACAGATATGAAGGTTGTTCTTGTTCACCAGGCGGGTTCTATGATCTGCTGAGGGACAGCTACGAAGCTATTCATTCACTCCCGCACCAAAAGAAACGCGATATGCTTCATATCGTGTCGGCTTATATCCGGGAAATGACCGATTGCGGTGTACAGGTTACACTATCCAAAGACGATTTGGAATCCATTGCAGATTCGCCGAAAATCCCTGTGACTATTGAGGACAAAGGGAACCGGTTCAATCAATATTTGTACAGGCATTCTGAAGGCCCGGGAGAACCGGTTGTCATTCAGCCACTCTCCAGCAGCTACAACCTGACGTATTCTCCCAACCTGCAAGAGCTGGTATATATCATTGATATACTGATCAGTGAGCAGCTGCTCATCCGGGAAGGCATGACCTTTAAGCTTACAGACAAGGGATGGAGCGAGGCCGCAGCAAACGCTGGCGGGAAAAAATTAAAGCCATGCCTCGTTCTCATTCCGGATGAGGAGGATCAGCGCACAGAGTGGCTGGAAATGCTGTTGCCGAAAATCGAGCAGTTCGGTTATATGCCGCGCTTGCTTCGGGATGAAAAAGCTCAGAATCAGGACAACTATTCCCTTGAGCGTATCGGGGACAGCAAATTGATGATTGCAGACTTGACCGGTCATTCTCCAGAGGTGTATTTTACAGCAGGATACGCGCTTGGATTGAACATCCCGGTGATCTGGACCGTGAACAGCAGTGAAGCCGGTAAACTGTGGGTACAAGTCAAAGATATCCGTCCAATCGTCTATGATACCGCTGAAGAACTGGCCATAATCCTGCAGCAGAGGTTGAGTTATGACCGGACAGATGAGTTTCAGGACACGGGTCGGTAAATGTAGAGGTTTCGGGAGATATAAATAAAAACTTCAGTGAGAAATCGCTCCTTTGTAGAGATGGTTGGGTGCTCCCTCCATTTACCAAAAGGGCGGTTTCTTTGCTGTGTAACCAAAAAGATTTCTACCCGTATTAGGGTTATGATTAGGATGCTCATAAAAAATTTAAGCAGAGGTAATGAATGCATATGAATGATAAGATTACGGATCAGGGTGAGACGGTATACAGGGTGGCGGAGCATAAGGCGGCTCAGTATTTTGCATCCCTTAATATGCAGGTTATGGACAAAACGTATGTCCCTGCTTTGACCAAAGATATTCAGTTGTGGAAACGGAACCATATTCATAAAAATTCATGGCTGTCTTTTTTTTCGCGGGGGAAGAGAAGTGCGGATTCCCGGGACAATGATAAATATATAGCATGGCTGAATGATAACGGTAAATTAGATGACTATTTGGATCGGAGCATTTCCTATATTTATATGAGAGACTTAGGGAAAGCGCTTGACGATCCCCGCACAAAGGCACGAATTCAGCAGGTAATCACCGATACGAAGAATCATTTGGTTCCTTCCAATACAACTGTAAAGGGGGACCGTCCCGAATCTATCAGCGTAGCCGGATTTTTCCGATGGGCCCAGAAGGAAGGTATAGAAACCACGGCCATTTGGCTGATAGAGAAACTTAAGAATGTCGCCTCTCATATCCCGAAGGAAATGGATGCCGATCAAGCCGAACGCAAACTAATCAAAATCATTGTCGGAGTCGTCCTGCATGTGGTAGAAGATATGGATGAGAATACAACGTCCGCAGAACGTACCCGAAGACTGGATGAAGCGATCCGGATCGGCTATTCCTATGGTTTGACGTATCCTTTTATTGACGATCTTCTGGATTCTAAGGTTTTAACAGCGCCAGAGAAAGAACAATACTCCGGCATGATACGAACAGCACTTCTAACTGGGCTTGTCCCTGAGCTTAACGAGTGGCCTGGAATGAACATGGAGATCATTCAATATGTCCATGCGGAACTAACGAATGCGTTCGAATATATCAAGAGTCTTCAGAAGCCAGAGACAGAGACAACCTTTTTTGAGCAATCTTATGTGTTCTTTCATTCCCAGGATATAGACCGCAATAAGGAGCTCTCTAATTCGGGATACAGCAACGAGGAGCTCTATATCCCTATCATTATAAAATCCTCATCCTCCCGGTTAATTGTCCGTTCCGTAATTGGCGCACAAGCAGATAAAGGATTTGATGAGCGGACCTTTTATTATGGTATCTACAATCAGCTGGCTGACGATTTTGCGGATATGTTTGACGATATGGAGGAAGGAGCGGTAACCCCGTATACCTACTATTTGAAATACCGGCATGAGCGTTCGGATCTGATCAACCCCTATGAATTATACTGGACGGTCATCTGCCATCTGATCCATAATGTATATCACTCCGACCCGAAGACCCTTGAGGTCATTCTGGACCGTGCAATTAACGGACTCAAACGCTGTAAAGCACGCATCGGCACAGAAAAGTATAATGAGCTCATGGGGATTTTCGCCTCCGGGAATCCGGAATTCAATCAGCTCGTGCAACAAATGGTCCGGAGAGCAGATCATGTGGATTTCTTCGATAAGCTGCTGCGGGACCAGATCAATACCGATTTGAAGAATAACCGGAAGGAAAAAGAAGATTTTCAGCGTACCGTTCACACGGTGAGGGATCAAATTAACGAAATGCTGAAAATTCCCAGGCCGGATGGAATTCCTCCGATGAAGGAATCGCTGATTGAGGCTGCAAATTATAGTCTGACCGGAGACGGGAAGCGGATTCGGCCTATTTTGACCTGGGTCCTCGGGGTCGAGGTGTATGGACTTCAGCCTGCTGCAATTGAGCCGCTGCTCCGATCATTGGAATTCATGCATACCGCATCTTTGATCTTTGATGATCTGCCTTCACAGGATAATGCATCAACCCGCAGAGGACGGCCAACCTTGCATCAGGTGCATAATAGCGCCACTGCAGAATTAACAGGTCTCTATCTGATTCAGAAGGCCATACAAGAACAAGCGTCACTGAAGGCTTTTAATCCGGAAACCGTGCTGGCACTGATGCGATATTCAGCTGAAAAGGCAGAGGACATGTGCATGGGGCAAGTGATGGATTTGCAATCCAAAGGTATCCCATTAACTCTGGAGCAATTGAATATGATGTGTTTTTATAAAACGGGGTTGGCGTTTGAAGCCTCTCTGGTGATGCCAGCCATTCTTGCTGAGGTGCAGCCTGCGGAAATCACTGCCTTGAAAACATTCGCCTATCATGCAGGCATTGCTTTTCAGATCAAAGATGATTTGCTTGATTTGGAGGGGGATCATCAGTTGCTTGGCAAAAACACCCGTATGGATGTGGAGAATAATAATTCGACCTTTGTATCTATACTTGGTCCGGAAACTGCCAGAGTCGAGATGTGGAATCACTATTGCTATGCTATGGAAGCACTGGATGCGATTCCTCGCAAAATCACTTTTCTGAAGCATTTATTGGACTATATCATTAGCCGAAACCGCTAAAATTAAGGAAGCAGTGAGGGGTTAACATGAATAAAACCGAACGGCAGCTCGCCATTACACTTGAACTTCAGCGGAGCAAGGTGCTTAGAGCGGAAGATTTGGCTGCTCAATTCGAGACGAGCGTACGGACGATATACCGCGACATTCAGGCCCTGAGCGAAGCTGGAGTTCCGATTGTCGGTGCCCCCGGGCAGGGATATTCCCTGATGGACGGGTACTTCCTGCCGCCAGTCGGCTTCACCGCCGAAGAGGCCGTGGCTCTGATTATGGGAACGGATTTCATCGAGCAGAGACTGGATTCCTTGTATGGCAGCGTGGCCAAAGCGTCCCGTCGCAAAATTGAGGCGATCCTGCCAGAGCCGGTACGTTTTGAATCCACGCGGGTGCGGGAAACCATGCGCCTTCTTCACGCCAGAGAACCGTTAACCGGCCTTAAGGAGAAGGACTATCTCGGAGAAGCTAGGCGTGCCATTCTTGAACGGCGCAAACTAAGCTTCACGTACCAGAAAACATTGCCTGAATCTGATGGAAACCGGAAAAGCAGACGTGAGGTTGCTCCCTATGGGCTGATGTACATTCAAGGGAATTGGATTTTGATCGCACGCTGCGACCTGCGGCAGGATATCCGCCATTTCCGGTTGTCACGGATGACGGAGCTTTCTATATTGGAAGAGCCGTTTCTTGTACCGCCTGGGTTTGATCTTAGCCGTTACCGCCAAAAGGACGATCGTAACTTACAGGTGCTGGTTCGGGTGAATCCTGAGATAGCCGATAGAATCCTGGAGACCGGCAATTTTTATATGGAATCGACGGAGGAGAGCACGGACGGTCTATTCTTCACTTTTCGAGTCCGGCACACGGAAGAATTGCTTCCGTATGTCCTTAGCTGGGGCGGGAATGTAGAAGTACTCGAACCGGAGTCTTTCCGCTGCCGGATCCGGGAAGAGGCCGATAAAATTCTTAAACGCTACTGGCAAGCAAAGTGACCATACGCATAACCCTTTGGCCGCAACCGTGTATATTTATAGTATGAATAGATGAACTTTGAAAATTTCAAAATGTGATTGTAATCCTCCTTTTTGTTTAGCCTCCAAGCTAGAATGAAGTTGTTGATAAACATTATCATTCAGGAGGTTAAGCATATGAACACAGAATACAAGATTGCGAAAGATACTTATTGGGTCGGTAAAATTGATAACAGGGAGGTACCTTTTCATCGGCTGATCCTGGCGAAAGGAACTACCTATAACTCCTACCTGCTGAAAACCGGCAAACCTACGATCATTGACACTGTAGATATGGAGTTTGGACGTGAATATGCGGAGCGGTTAAGCCAATTCATTGATCCCATGGATATTGAATATATCGTAATTAACCATACAGAACCTGACCATTCCGGGGGACTGGCCGCGCTTTCTTCACGGGCACTCAATGCCACGATTGTCTGTACAGCGATTGCCGTGCCGGAACTTCAGGAAATGTACAAGCTTCACAGCCGTAACTTCCTGGTTGTAAAGGACGGAGATACACTGGATATCGGCGGAAAAACCTTGCTGTTCAAGGAGACTCCGTATCTCCATACAGCTGAGACGATGATCACATATTGTGTGGAAGATAAAATCCTCTTCCCCTGTGATATTTTCAGTACCCACGTTGCGGTGGAGAAGCTGTTCAGCGATGAAGCCGGATTCGACATCACGGATGACTTCAAAGGCTATTACAGTGCGATTATTCACCCGCACCGCAGATATGTCAGAACGCTGATCGATGCCGTCCAAGACCTTGATATTGAGATGATTGCGCCTTCTCATGGGTTCCTGATCCGGGAGGATATCCGTAAATATATTGATCTCTACGATGTACTTAGCCGTGAGACAACAGAAGGCAAAAAGGCTGTAATTGTCTATACCACGCTTAAGAATAATACCAAAAGAATGGCGAATATCATGAAGGATTGCCTGAATGCAAACCAGATTGAGACTGAAGTGTGGGATGCCGACAAGAGTAGTGCGGAAGATATTCTGAACAGTATCGCCTCTGCAGATGCCGTGTTTATAGGAAGCTCTACCAGATATGCTGATATGATCGGCAACCTGGAGCCTATCCTGCAAGAGATGAAGAATATGGATCTGGAAGGCAAACTGGCAGCTGCCTTTGGCTCCTACGGTTGGAGCGGGGAAGCGATTGAAGTGATCCAGGATTATCTGAACGCTACGAACATGATTGTACAGAGTACTTCCGATGTCATCAAATCTACAGGGATGATCCACATCGAATTCCCGATACGGGTCCGTTTCTCACCTAAGGCGCCGGATAAGGTTCAAAAAATCAAAAATGCTGCGGAATTTGTCTCTGATCTTCTGCTCAGTTCTTATTAAGGGGGCAGAACATGAATAAACATTATCTTATTATTGGCAGTGGAGTGGCTGCTGTTCATGCTGCCAAGGCGATTCGCGATCAGGATCCTGATACGGAGATTTCCATTCTGGGTGAGGAGGGGCATTTGCCCTACAACCGGATTAAGCTGACCAAAGGATTGTTCACCGATTTGCACAGTGAAAAGGTACTGATCAAGAAGGAAAAGTGGTATAAGGATAACCGCATCGCTGTGCAAACCTCAACCCGGGTAACGAATATTCATACAGACCGGCAACAAGTCGAGACAGCTGACGGCAGAATGATCACTTACCACAAGCTGCTGCTCTGTATGGGGGCGAGAAACCGGGCACTTCCAGTGGAGGGTGCAGGGCTGAAGAATGTCCATACCATCAGGGATCTGGAAGATGCTGATTCCCTGAAAGCGAGTCTTGAGAGCGGCAACCGTATCGTAACCATCGGCGGTGGTGTACAAGGTCTGGAGACGGCATGGGCCTTACACGAAGCCGGTTATGAAGTGACTGTTATCGAAGCGGCCCCGCGGTTAATGGCTCGTCAACTGGATGAAACCTCTTCAAAAATGCTGAAGGAAACCCTTGAACAAGCCGGTGTGAAGGTTATTCTGCATACCGGTGTGACCTCGATAACAGGTGTGGAATCCGTAACAGGGGTTACACTTGACGATAATTCTGTAATTTCCTGTGATCATGTCGTTTATTCGATAGGTATTGTCCCGAATACAACGCTTGTGAAGGACACCCCGATTGATACCCGTTCAGGTATTGTCGTGAATGCCAACATGGAGACCAGTGCACCCCATGTATATGCGGCCGGAGATATAGCGGAAATGAACGGACATGTGGAAGGTTTGTGGGGAGGAGCCATGGAGCAGGGACGTATTGCCGGTAACAATATGGCGGCTGCTGAACCTGTTGCTTACCGCAAAGCTGTTCCGGTTACCTTCTTTAATGCGTTTGGGATCTCGCTTTTCTCGATTGGAGACACCGACGAAGCACGGTGTGATCAGAGTGTGTCCGCACTGGAGAACGGGGTGTATACGCAGATATTTGTGAAAGATTACACAATGACCGGGGCTGTTTCCTGGGAGGGTGCAGCGGCCTCATTGACCTATAAATCCGCAATTGAGTCGGGCTGCAGCCTGGAAGGCATCGATCTTTCCCGTAGTATTTCAGAAATTATGACGGAAGTTAAGCGTAGATTGCAAAGTTAAATCATTGAACTTAAAAAAGAGGAGATCAACCCAATGAAAAAATACGTATGTGAGCCTTGCGGTTATATTTATGATCCGGCGTTGGGTGACCCCGATGAGGATGTAGAACCGGGCACCGCTTTTGAAGATTTGCCTGAGGATTGGGTCTGCCCGGTCTGCGGCGAAGATACCAGTCATTTTTCACCCATCTCATAGAGAATAAGACAAAGGAGAGACCCGATATGCCGGAACATTCCTGCCAGAATGCCACTGAGCCCTGCACCCGCAAAGTACCCATCTTCGCTTCCCTTTCCGGCGCGGACCTCTCCCGGATCAGTGCGATGATTATCCACCGGAAGTACTCCAAGGGACAGTCTCTGATTCTGGAAGAACAGCCGACGGATACCCTGTATATTATTCAGCAAGGACAAGTGAAACTGTCCAAAATGACACCGCAGGGAAAGGAGCAAATCCTGCACATTTTGACAGCCGGTGATTTTTTTGGCGAATTGAGCATCTTTAACAGCGATGAGCTAAGTAACTTTAGCGCATATGCATTGAAAGATACCAGTATCTGCATGCTGACCAAAACAGATATGGAGCTGCTGATCATGGATAATCCCGATATTGCCTTCAAACTGCTTAAGACGGTAACTAAAAGACTGGCGCATACCGAGAATCTGGCCCAAAGCCTGGCTACCAAGGATCCGGAAATACGGATTGCCTATATGATTCTGGAGCTTAGCGATGTCTATGGTAAAAATCGTGGCGGCAAGATCCATATCGATCTCCCGCTGTCCCGTGAAGAGCTGGCAAATTACGTTGGTGTTACCCGGGAGACCATTAGCCGGAAATTTGCCATCTTTGAAGACCTGGGGCTGATAGAGCTGGTCGGCAATAAGCGGATGATTATCCGGAACCGGCCCTCCTTGGAGAAATACATTGACTGAACAGTAAAAAGAAAAAAGAGTGCGCCAGAATCTAAATTCCGGAGCACTCTTTTCTATTATGTGTGACTAGGCTTGTTCTAATTGCATGGCTGGACCAAAAAACTCATAATGGATCTGATCCTCTTTCATCCCTATCGCCAGCAGTTCACGGATCATAGCTTCCATGAAAGGAACCGGCCCGCATACATAGGCATCACCAGCAGGATCAACGTACGACGCTAAAGCTTCACGATTGATTTGGCCGTCCGGGCCGCTTGAATAAAAGGTTTTATATTTGATATTGCTCATGTTCAGCGCATGCTTTTCGATATCATGACCAAAAGCGGCAAGCGATTCATTGCGTGCTGCATGCAGGAATACAGTAGGGCGCTCGGGCGATGACACTGCAACCGTTTCGAGCATGCTCATCATCGGCGTGATTCCAACACCGCCGGAGATAAAAGCCACCGGTGAGGTTTTTGTAGTATCCAGCAGAAATTCTCCGGCAGGTGCACTTACTTCTACAGTGTCTCCTTCGTTTACCTGCTTATGGAGGTAGACAGAGACAACACCATTCGGATCATTGTCTGCTTCCCGTTTCACCGAAATACGGAATTCGTCCGGCTTCGAGGCTTGAGAGAGGCTATACTGGCGGATCATGGTGTATTTTTCACCCGGAATCAGAACACGAACAGAGATATACTGCCCTGGTTTGAACTCCGGTACGCCTGATCCGTCCGCTGGCTGCAGATAGAAAGAAGTAATGCTGCCGCTTTCCTGTACTTTGCGGACGACGGTAAACGGTTTGAAGAAGTTCCACCCGTTCTCTTGCTCACGCGCTTCCTTGTACATGTTCGCTTCAACCCCAATGAAGGCAGCTGCGATCACACCGTAAGCTTCTTCCCAAGCCTTCAGGATCTCATCGGTTGCCGCGTCTCCAAGCACTTCCTTGATCGCTTTCAGCAGAAATTCACCGACAATCGGGTACTGCTCCGGCTTAATGCCAAGACTGACATGCTTGTGGGCGATCTGGACGACTGCCGGCAAAATGTTCTCCAGGTTGTCAATGTGAACTGCGGCAGCGTATACTGCATTCGCAAGGGCAGTCTGTTGCCGGCCTTGTGCCTGATTGGCATGATTAAATACATTCAAAAGCTCAGGATGGGCCGCAAAGAGATTCCGGTAAAACACCGTTGTTATAGTTGTTCCATGTTCCGCTAAGACAGGGGCTGTGGATTTGACAATTTCACGTGTTTGTGTGGATAAAATGACCGTTCACTCCTCTCATTATTACAAATTTAATAT
>NZ_LVYZ01000052.1:0-70716 GCF_001909095.1 Paenibacillus sp. P46E | reverse complement strand
TTAGTAAAGTTGATACTTGATTCCAAAAACCAGGTACCCCTTGTGAATGAAGTTTCTTTTCATTAACATCAAAGTTTGCTTTTAGACCAGAAGGATCCGACAAATGAGAAAAAGGTTTGTTACTTTCATCGATCATTGATCAACACCTCCCTGTAAATCAAATTAAATAATAACATATATATACATTAAATTCAACTTTATTAGCCTTACGAGTTGTCTTTGATCATACTAACAAATAAGCAAAGAACTCTCAGAATTTAATGTACTTGTTACTTTGATCCTTATTAATTCTGTATACATCATTTGAAATAATTCATAATATTTGAAATTTAATCTTTTATTAGATGTAAAAACAAAAATAAGTTATAATAATAAGAACATTTGTTCCTACTTGGTTGTTATTTTTGGTTTATACATCTCTTTATTATAAAAAAAGGAGGAGAGGGTATGGCTAATAAAATATTTGACAAAGAATTGGAGGATACTCTGCATCAGGCTGAAGTAGAAAGTAAATTTGTGGCTTATATCACTAGTCTCTTTCATTACAACTCGATTAATTTTGATAAAAAAATTCGTAAACTTAATAAGAGATATAGTTTAATTCTGGATGATAATGATAAGGAAACGTATTATCCCGTCTCTTCAATGACCGATGACATATCGTCTTTTTTAACCTTAGAAGATCAAATAAGTGACTCGAATCTCTATTGCAAATTTATGGAACTAACTAAGCGCGAAAGGGAAATTTTAAATTTTTCTATTTATTTTGAGTTGAGTGATACAAAAATTGCAAAATTATTAGAAATATCCCAGCAAAGCATATCTAAAACAAAAAAACATGCTTTAAGGAAGCTTCGTGATTCATTTACTGAAAGGAGTAACTAATATGACCGAAGATATTTCAGTATGGGTACAAATAATAGGAAACTTTGGGTTCCCTGTGGGGGTAACTCTATATTTATTGATTAGATTTGAAAAGAAAATTGATGTTTTAAGTGACACAATCAACAAGCTTATTGATGTCATTAGGAGTAACAGAACAGGGGGTAAGTAATCATGGAATTATATGAATTGTTAGTAAAAGCTCATACAAGTGACAATGAAGCTGTTTTAAGCATAATCAAACGATTTAAGCCAAAAATTAAAAAGTCTCTTAATCAAACTAGCCCACAGAATCGTGACGATCTAGAACAAGATCTGTTAACCAAATTTATTGAAATTATTCATACTTATGATTTCGATATACCTGAAGAGGAGGTTTAACTAAATGCAAATAATCATGCTATCCTTTTTATTAACTATGATAATAATTTTATCAGCAGTCATTGTTACGCTGAAGTCAAATTGGACAGAGTTGCAATACAAAAAAATTATGCTTTTAAGCATAGGAGTATTACTAACTTTTACTTTTATAGAACTAATACCTGAAACATTACATGTATATAATGGAAGTCCAGTAATAATAGTTTCAAGTGTATTCTTTCTTTTTCTTTTTCAGCATAAACATAAAAAAAAGCAGGACGTCAATTCTATTGAGATGTTAATGATAGGTGGTAGTCTTCATTGGCTTTTCGATGGCTCAATGCTTGCAATTAGCCTTTTTATGGAGAAACAACTTTGTTCCACTTTTATAATTGCATTGTTATTCCACAAATTCACTGAGAGCATGATGTTTGCTTTTATTTTATATAGTTTTTCAAAAAGCAAGATCAAATTATTTAAATGTATAACTATTTTAGCTTCAGTTAACATAATAGGTATTTTAGTAACCATACTTTTCGTAGGTGAAACTGGAAATTTCCAAATATTTATAGGTATAGCAATGTCATTATCAGCAGGTTTATTTTTATATCTATCTTTTACGAGTCTAGTGAAATTAACAGACAATGAAGGAAATGAAAATAATACTATATTCGCTATTATAGGTGGATTACTCTATTATTTCATCCATATGAGCATAAAATGAAACTCCCAGCGGCAAACTGCGGGGAATTGAACCCGTAGCGATTTAAATTGTTAATGCTAACCCATAATGTCTGAAGATTAACGCTGTAAGTAGTCCTGCTGGTGACGGTCAACATTTCGGATCCGGGTAGAAGCTAGGAGAATCATGGAATTCTCCTTGGATTACTCGCTTGACCTTATGGGCATCAATAATTCGGTGCTTGTACTGTGAACTTTAAATTAAAGTATGAGTGCACAGTTTGTACATCAGACGGGCGACTCCGCTAGAGAATACGACCGCTGCCTCCATAAGCATTTCGTGCTCAGCTCCAAAGGCGCTCTGGTATCTTAGGATATGCTCTACCTGATTCATGTGCAGAAGGTAACTCTACATATCAATCCGTAGTTGACATCTGCATATACTCGCAGTCCGGCTGGTCCTGCAGATGGGACTCGTCCACACAACCGGCTGTAGTCGGTGAATTCCCCCTCAAGAGCTCAATCTCCCGGTTCAATTTCCATCCTGGCATCGCCGCGGTAGAACTTCGCCTCGCATCAGAGTTGCTCCAATAGCCCTTTTTAGAAATGACGGGGTATCAGCTTCGGCAGTCCAGTTCCAGGAAAAGTCGCCTTATCATCGTCGTTTTTCTGTTGCTGCTGTCGCCGGTCAGTTACCGCAACCTATTGATGCTCCGCCACTTATGCTCGCGGCCCAGCATCTCTTCCTGCATCGCCAATGCATACAGTTCAGTGACTTCCAGATCTCGGGAAATGAGGGAGCGGTGCAACGCGTAAAAGGCTTTGTTACAATGACCAAGTCTAAGATGTGGGGATATTTCAGGGGCGGCCTGTAGCAGCAGGCATACTCACGATGGGCGGGTGCTGGGCATGAGCTGTTTACGGAGGCGGTGACAGACGAAATTACCGTTTTTCCAGCGGAACTGCCTGGCTGGTGAACAAGCTGTGTACCCACGCCTTGATCTACGGCGCACAGAACAAGCATCGGATTATAGATGACCATATGGTAAAAATAAAACACGTGATCCATGGAGAATTGTCATGATTCTCCCTGCTTTTCTATCCTGCTGCGGACAGCATGGCCGTCAATAGCAGGACACTTCACACCGTGAACCTGTGGTCACTATGGGTTAGCAGTAACAGTTAATCATTAAAAAATAGTAAATATATTACTTTACATGTATAATGATGGTATCTATTGAATATTAATAATTACTCTTTGGTAATCATAAACAGCTAACGGGAGGGGAATAATTGAAAAAAAAATCACTTGCTTTAATTGGAATTATTGTTTTGTCTTCCTCTATCTTTACTGCCTGTTCTTCTAAAAAAGATGATGTTTCTATAGCTATTGAGGTAGCTCGTTCTTACAAAATGAATGAGCTTGAAGCAAATAAACCGGATAACACCAGAGAGGTAACTCCTCAGCAAATAGCGGAAAAAGAAGAGGCCATCAAACCTTTGACTACAGAATCCTATTTTAATAAACAATCAGCTAGCCGTGGCTTTGTACGCGGTTCAAGAATTGCCTTGATAAAAAAAACCGCATTAAAACTCGAGAATTTATCTTTTACTGAGAAAGTTGATACAGGACAAAGTATCGATCTCTCATATACTGGTGAGCTCGTTTTCGGAGAAGATATGATAAGCCTTGATGGGATTGTAACACTACTAAAAAAAGGGGATACCTGGAAAGTGAATAATGATATCTACAACTCCGAGGATATTATGGCGATTATTAATACAGAAATAGAAAATAGTTTGAGCGATAATAATGGAAAAAACTAATTTCCATTCCTAGTCACATCTCCGTGTGACGTTCCTTTTGTTCTTCACGACAGATAATAAACTCATGGTGAAGCCGTTACTGTCATGCCCATATTACATTACTTTAAAACAGACGATTATGCCCTTCCTGATTTATTTGCCTCTTTAAAGGTAATTTTGCTTCCATTACTAATATGGAAACGCGTCCCCGACGTTCCGCAGAAGGCTGTGCAATCCGAGTATAGGCGTCAATAACAAAGCTAATTAGGGAAAATCGAGTAGGAGGCTACTCATTTGTGAGTAGCCGACCTCTCACCTATGAAAAACTGCAAGTCCCAATTTGCGAATAAATGAACGAAGTCCAACTAAACCTAAAAATGCCAACACTAAGCTAAACCAGGCTACTTTGTTTTTTTAGCCTGGTTTAGCTTATAGCTTTGGGTTCATCTTCTATCCGACTCCTCCAAGCCATTCCTCACTCGTTACTATCGGTTCTTCTGACATCATTTCAAGCGCTTCAACAACTTCGCTCAGCTCGGGCATAGCGTATTCATTCGCGTTTTTTTCCATACGCTTGAGCTTGCGTTCAAGCAGGTCTCGCCGCAGATCGCTGTATTCTTCTTTACGACTTAACACCGCCCAAATGACGTGGAGAAGTTTACGAGCAGTCGCGACAATCGCAACCTTATGCCCCTTTTTTTCCTTCAGCGCTAGATAAAACAAACGCAATTTTCCAGGGCTTTGTACCGCTCGTTGGGCACACTGGACCAGAATCCAACGCAGTGTACTCCGGCCTTCCTTGGTAATGTTACCGGTATAGTACGTTTTCCCCGATTGATGGACCGAAGGGACCAACCCACTGTATGAAGCCAATTTTTTGGGAGAGGAGAAACGTGAAATATCTCCGACCTCAGCGAGGATTGTCAAGGCGCTTAGTACAGATATCCCAGGTATACCCATAAGCAAGTGTACGCTTGGGTTCTCTTTCGCCCTTGCATGCAAATCCGCTTCCAGAGCCGCCATTTCTTTCTGGACCGAATCCAGCATACGTAGCGACGAACAGACAATAATTTGCTCAGTCGTCGGCAGTATGACTTTCTCTAGAAATTTCCTTCCACCTTTCCCAAATAAATCGCTCCATGGCGATTGAATTCCGTTCCGAATCAATGCAGCATGTATTTTATTTTTAAGCATTGTCCGAATTTTCGCGAGCCTTATCCGGTGATGAAGTAAGACTCTTAACTGGTACTCGTCCTTCGATGGAACCCAACTCTCTGGGATAAAATCAGCTGCGAGCAACTGCGCGAGAATCTGGGCATCCAATGCATCTGTTTTTACACGAGCTTCTGCGATTGCTCGCGTCTTAAGAGGATTCGCGACAACGACTTGCCCGGGATATTCGGATAAGATATCATGAATCCAAAAGGCGTTGCTGGTCGCTTCGAGAACGATGCGAGTATTGGGATCTAGGGTTTGGCCGAACTCCTCCCAAGCTTCGCGTGTGTTAGCGATCCGGAATCGTCTTTTTTTCTTATCGGTGCCGATTTCACATCCTTCCGCATATTTTTGATGTACATCCAAACCAATAAACCGCATTTCCCTTCCCTCCCCTTAATACAATTACAGGCGGAGTTGCTTGTACATTCACCTATCCGTGGGCTATGCCACAACTGGGTGAGGCGAGGAGGCGGTTAAACACACCAACGGGCTTATTTCATCCCAGCGAGAGGGCAACCGCCCCGCCTGCAGCCTTCTCCGAAACCCTGTCTCCATTGTAACAAGAACGGGCCGGTACGTTTATCATACCAACACACCACCGTACATGCGGGTCCGCATACGGCGGTTCCAAAAGGTTAACAAAGTTCCAGGTAACGTGAAAGCAAACTTTTCAGCCCTTTCGCTTCCCAATAGGAATTCGGAAGGGCATTGTTCGTGTTCCGGGACATTTCCCATGCGCTTCTCCGTGAGTTGGCCATTGTAAAACATGCCCACTCCAGCACCCCAAGTGCCCGTAGTTCACGGATTCGTGTACGTACTCGTTTCCATTGCTTCCACTGACACATTCGAAGTCTTCTCCGAATCCACTGGTCCAGTTTATGGAGGTGCGTCTTTGCCGAAGCTAGACGGAAATAGCCGATCCAACCCATTAGATAGAAGGCGAGAGTGCGGAGACGAGATGGTTATTTTTATTCCTGCTTAAATCAACTATAATGGGGGATAGCTTTATCATTCGTTGGGAGAAGGTTGAGAAGTGTCGCTACGCAATTGGAAATATACACCGCTGCTGTTGATGCTGATTTTCCCGGTGCTCGGCAAGATGTATGCATGGGTCAACAAGCCGAGAGGCAAAGTCTATCATTTGATGACCTCATGGGATAACGCCATCCCTTTCGTCAAATATTTTGCACTGCCTTATTCCGTTTGGATCTTTTATATTTATCTATGTCTTTACTATTTCTTCAAGAACGATTTGCGTGTGTATTACCGTGCTTTGTTGATTTATACCGTATGCGCATGCATTTGTTACGGGATTTACTCTGTAGTTCAAACAACGGTGCCACGCCCCGAGTTGGTGGGCCATGACGTCTTTACCTTGATCGTGCGTTTTGTGTACCACCGGGACCAGCCGTTCAATTGTTTCCCCAGTATCCATGTGTTCTCCAGCTACATGGTGTTTCGCCTAACCGCCAGCAGCGGCTTCCGGAACAAATGGAACATGCTCCTGATCGGGGGGATGTCCGGGATGATTATATTATCCACGCTGTTCATTAAGCAGCATGCGATTCTCGACGGCCTTGCCGGCATTATGCTAGTTGAAATTGTATTGGCCGCCGTTCTGCTGGTGGAGCACTTCTTCACCCGCAGCAGCAGCACTCCCCAAGAGCGTTCTTTCGAAGATAGTCCTCGAAGCACCTGAAGCTCCTTCCGCAGATAAGCGAAGGGGGCTAACCGAAGTGTCAAAACCGTGAAAGGCTACATCCATGCGTATAAAACGGGTGGTCTTTCTGCTTTACAAATGAATTATTCACCAGGTGCGCTTTTCTTTTTCAACTTTTGTGCCATATACATTACACCACCCCTGCTCATGACATAAGCTTTTCTCATCAGCTTTATGAAAGACACCGGCATCCAGTATGGCGGCAAAGGCTCTCAGGTGAAGGTGAATCCGCGCTGAGGCAACACAGATAGTCATAGAAACAGCTAAAGACAAAGCCGCCAGTGGCTTTGTCTTTTTTGATAAAAATATATATGCGCCGCTGACCCATTAGCCTTCTGGTTTTTGCCACTTTCGAGCTCAGTTACTCAACAGACACCTCAGTTACTACTCTCCTCTGCCTTCATGACTGGCACAGGTTGTTCTGCAGCCTCGTAGGCACGGAGCACAGAATCTAATAGTCCTGGAAAACGTGCATTCAAGTCCTCGGTGCGCAGGGACAACATACGCTGGGTACCTTGAACACGGGTATGGATAACCCCTGCCTCGCGCAGCGTCCGGGCATGGTGGGACAGCGTGGATTTGGCGACCGGCACGTTGAAGCCGTTGCAGGCCTGTTCGCCATTGTGTTGGATATCTGAAATGATAGATAAGCGAATGGGGTCACTGAGCGCATACAGTACGGAGGCTAGCTGAATGTCCTTACGGTCCGGATGAAATAGTATCTTCATGGATCAATATCCCCTTTAGAGTACAGATAGATGCCACAAATAATTGTGCTCCTAATTGCATTTTATATCAACCCATGCTATATTTCAAATGTTCGATGATAATCGAAATATAAAACTTTAAAAAGGAGTGGCCATCACATGGACTTATTAACGAATACCCCCGCTACAGCGGAAGAGAAGGATTCATCTGTGGAAGCCACTCTTCCCAGAGAAGGGCTGCTGACGCTTCTGTTCAGTGTTGCGGTTGTTCTCGTCATTATGAATACGGCGATGTTCAATCTGGCGCTGCCTGATGTGACGGAGTCGTTTGGCATCTCAGCCTCCGCCGCCTCCTGGATCGTGACCGGATATTCCATTATGTTCTCCATTGCTTCAATTACCTACAGTAGACTCTCCGACTTCCTGCCGATCCGCAGGCTGCTGACGATTGGCCTGCTGACACTCGGTTTCGCGGCGGTTGCCGGATTCCTCAGTACGAACTTCATCTTCCTCTTGATTGTCCGTATCGTGCAGGCTTCCGGGGCCGGGGCCGTGATGTCATTGTCTCTGGTGCTATTCACCCGGTATGTTCCGCTGAACCGCCGCGGTAAGGCGATGGCTACCATAATGTCTGCAGTTTCGCTTGGTCTGGGGCTCGGTCCCGTTGCGGGCGGAGCCATTACCCAGTACTTCGGCTGGAACTGGCTGTTTGCCGTTACCGCATTTATTCTGCTGCTTGTACCGCTGTTTCTGGTACTGCTGCCGAAGGAACTGCCGACCCGGGGCTCTTTTGACGCCGTCGGAGGGATCTTCCTCGGAATCGGCACCACCGGGCTTCTGCTGTTCCTGACCAGTGGGCTGTGGATGGCTCTGGTTGCCGGCATTGCCGCCATTTTCTTATTCGTCAGCCGGATCCGCACCACCCCTGATCCGTTTGTCATGCCAGCTCTTTTCAAGAACCGTTCCTACCTGGTGCTCTCTCTGGTCGGGATTGCCTCATACCTGTGCAGCTTTGCAACACTATTCCTGCTGCCACAGATTCTGGTTCACCGATTTGGCTTCAGCGCAAGCCATGCCGGATTTGTGATTTTCCCTGGCTCCCTGCTGGCCATTGTTGTATCCCGAGCGGTAGGCCGGATCATTGACCGTTTCGGCAACGGGGGTATTCTGCGTTTTGTGCCCCTGCTTGTACTAACGGCTACCATTCTATTTGCCCTGTTCGCCGGACATTCATGGGTGGCAGTGATGTTCGTATACATGATTATGAGTCTGGCCTTCACAACGCTGTCCAGCAGTGTATCCAATGAAATCTCCCGTATCTTGCCTTCCTCCCAGATTGGTTCCGGGATGGGACTGTTCCAGCTGCTGCAGTTCTTCAGTGGCGCCTTCGGTGTCGCCATGGCTGCCAGTGCGCTGGAATGGCAGCGTGGACTCTCCCTGTCTGCGGCTTACTCCAATATTTACTGGGGACTTTCCATTGCCGCACTCATCGCCATTGCCTCTGCTTTTGCGTACCGCCGGAGCAACGGGAATGGGATGGAGGATATGGTTGAGGCATGAGCGGATCATCAGGCAATATATATACAAAAATACCCTGCAGCTCACAACAGCTGCAGGGCAAGCCTGATTAAGAGTGACCGGATACCCCGGATAAGTGAACATCCGGCTCATGGCCCTCTTTTGAATAGTTGATTGAATTGTCATGAAGCACTCCGGCTCTAAACTACCAGAACCTCTGCATTCTTATCGCACTCCGCACATTTCGCCGGTGGATCCCAGTCAGAGAACTCGGTTTCCTTCAGGTCCACAATATCCGGTGCATCCTCGAACTCGTCCACAAATTTGTCGATGGCCAGCTCTACATGTTCCTTACACACTACATACATTCGATCAAGCATCCCTTTCTGTGCCGCTGCGGCATATACTCCTTCTACTGTTCTACCATACTTCTCCGCAAAAAGGAACTCCCTCCGCAGAGTTTACACACTCTCCACAAACTTCTGAATATCATCCGCGATCAGTGTCAACGCATCCCGCCAGAACTCTGGTGAATTCACATCAATATCCATCAGCCTCGCGGCATCTGTGATGGTATTTTTACCCGTTGCTGCCAGGAAAGAGTGGTACCGGTCTACGAATGCTTCGCCTTGCTTCTTATACTGCGCATACAGTCCCTTGGAGAACAGCAGTCCGAAGGAATAGGGGAAATTCAGAAATTCATTACCTGCCATATAATATCCGGCTTTGCTGATCCACTGGTAAGGATGAATCGTGTCAGGGTCCACACTATCCCCATATGCAGCTACCATCGATTCATGCATGAGGTCATTCAGTTCTTGGACGGAGAGAACACCAGACCGTCTTCGTTCATACAGCCGGCTCTCGAATAAGTAGCGGGCATAGAAATCCACAATGTAATATCCGGCATCGGACAGGCTCCGTTCCAGAATGGAGAGGGTCTCGCTTTCAGGTACCACCTTCCGCAGCTCCTGGTGAATGAGACTTTCGCAAAAAATCGACGCCGTCTCGGCAATCGGCACCGGATAGTCTGTATTCACCATAGTTTCACCAGTAAGACAGCTGCTATGGTAGGCATGCCCGATTTCGTGCGCCAGTATACTGATATCGATATAATTCCCCGTAAAGCTGGTAATGATCCGGCTCTCTCCGATCGGAAAAATATCGACGCACAAGCCAAAGTTGCCCTTGCCCGTTCTCGGCTCAGCATCGATCCAGCGCTGCCGGAACACCTTGCCGGCGAATTCGCCCAGTTCTGCGCTGAATGCACTGAAGCCGGAGACGATCACATCTCTCGCTTCCCGGTAGGTTACTTTGGCTGAACTCTCCCCAGCTACCGGAGCAAAAACATCATAAAATGGAAGCTGGCCGGAATGGCCGAGCATCTCTGCTTTTTTCAAATAGTACTGATGGAAGACTGGAAGACTCTCCTTAATGGCATTCAGCATCACGGTTAGTGTCTTCTGGTCCATTCTCGATGCGGTCAGTACTTTATGCAGCGGTGAATCATACCCTCTCAGCTCATAGACTGCAGCCGCTTCTCCGCTAACCGAATTCAGACAGGCCGCACTCTGTTCCGCCACACTCCGGCACGCTTCGTGCTCAGCTTCATAAGCTGCTTGTCTCACCAATGCATCTCCGTCATAGACGATATTCCGCAATTCTGCAAGGGACATGTTCTGAACTTCTCCACTGATCCTGATGTCCACCCGTAACCTGGATAGTGTCTGCATATACAGCCGCTCCCAGGCTTTGGAACCGGTACGCTGCATCCTCGCAATGGCTGCCTCCGCCTCTTCACCGAGCCAATGAGCAGATTGCCGCTGCAACCCGTTTAGATAGAACTCATGCTCAGCAAGGTAAGCGGACGAAGTTAGGATGGTATTCAAATCTGTGATTTTTGCCAGCCACTTGCTGAAATCCGCATGAACCTCCCCCGCAGCGAATGCCGTGTCCTCAAGCTCATCCATTCGGTTCACTGCATCCATATTGCTGCTGTCTACGCTGAACCTAAGCTCCGCATAGCTGAATAGACAAAGGTAGACACTTTTGTAAGCATTATATCCCTTCAGAAATTGCTCGATGGCTTCTGCTGTTTCTCTATCGTTATGTATACGGTTATGCAGATGTTCTGCGGCCCATTGGTTTAATCTCTCAGCATACTCTACCAGAAGCTCACGGTCCTGATTGAACTTTTCCGACTCAAAAGAAGGATATAAGCTTTCCAGCTCCCACGATAAATCCATAATTTAATCTCTCCTTATTTAAGAAGCGCGGAAATATATTATGATCTCTTATCTTATAGAGCAGCAGAACTCACTTGCTTCCACCTCATCCGATAATATGGGTAATCCATCCAATAGTAACATGCTACCATATATTTTCACAAAAAAAGCTCCCTCCGCCCAAAACCGGGCGAAAGAAGCCTTGTAAGATCAATATGACTTAATCCCCTGCCAGCTTCACAAGGAACTCAGCCGGACGGTCCAGCTCGTACAGTCTGCGGTAACGGGCTTCACGGGCCATCAGCTCTGCATGGGTGCCGCGCATCTCCACCACCCCATTCTCCATAAAAATCACTTCATCCATCTGCTCTGCACCCACCAGATGGTGGGTTACCCAGATCAGCGTCTTATCTGCCATCGCACCAAACATCGTTGCCAGCAGTTCACGCTCCGTACGCGGATCAAGCCCGACCGTCGGCTCATCAAGCACAACAACCGGAGTATTCTGCAGCAGAATACGGGCGAGGGCAATCCGCTGGCGTTCCCCGCCGGAGAAACGCTGGCCGGCTTCACGCACCGGAGTATCATAACCCTCTGGCAGTGAAGAGATCAGGTTGTCCAGTTGGGCCAGTTCCCCGGCACGCTTGACCTCTGCGTCGGAAGCCTTCGGGTTGCCCAGCCGGATATTGTTCGCCACCGTTGTGTCGAACAAATGCGGGCTCTGGTTAAGGACAGCAATCAGCTTCGGAATGTTCTCCCCATAGGCGGAAGCGTCAATGCCATTGATTACGGCAGACCCGATAGAAGGTCTAATCACACCTTGAATCACTTTCAGCAGTGTGGACTTGCCCGCGCCACTGCGGCCGATAATAGCAACTTTCCGTCCCTGCGGAATGGCGAGAGTCAGATCCTGAATCGACCAGTCGTCTCCGGAAGCATAACGGTATCCTGCATTCTTCAACTGAATATGTGCCTGCCGGGTCTCCCTGATCGCCTTGGTGGCAGTTTCTGCAAGGGCTCCCGCCTCCGCACTTCTTGCTTCGTCAGCCTCGGAGGGATCTCCCCCGGCTGACTCTACTTGATTCAGACGCTCCAGAGAATTACGGTACTGCGGAATCTTCTCTACCGCATCAGAGACCGGCAGGAAAGCATCTGCCACCGGGAACACTACCAGTACGAACGCCGCAATCAGTGTTCCGGCGATGGCGCCGCTCTGATACTCTCCGGCAGCCCAGTAGATTACAGATACGACAGCGACCCCGACAACGGCCTGCCCGAGGAACATCCGGATACGCGCCCATCTGCGGAGTGCTCCGTCGGTATGGGCAACCCGTTTCTCGTCTGCCTCGTAAGTGGCAACGAACTGGCTCTGCCGTCCGCTGATCACCCAATCCCCCATCCCGAGGACGGCATCGGTCAGCTTCTGATAGAGCCGGTTGCGTTCCTGCTTCACCATCCGTTGCCGCGACTGCGTGAACAGCAGCGAGATCAGCGGCAGGACAATGACAATGACCAGCATGTAGAGCCCAATCAACAGTGCAAAGGCTACATCAAATGTACCCAGCGAGATAATCGCAGCCGCATAGATCAAGAGTGCGATAATACTCGGAAATACGGTACGCAAGTACACATTTTGCAAATATTCAATATCATCAGCGAGCATACCCAGAATATCTCCGGTACGGAAGCGCGAAGACAGGAACAGTGCCTGCGGCTCCAGAATGTTGTATAGCCGGATACGCATCTTAGAGAGAATCCGCAATATCGTATCATGCGAGACCAGGCGCTCCACATAGTGAATTACCGCCCGGCTTGTCCCGAAGGTACGCACGCCGACAATCGGCACGTAGATCATCAGAATATTTTCCGGCGGGATGGATGCCTTGGAGATCAGGAACCCGGAGGTATACATCAGGGAGGAGGCTGAGAAAATAGTCAGCGCACCCAGGATGATAATCAGCAGAAACCGCCAGAAATAGGAATTGAAATAGGGAGCAAACCATCCTTCACGTTTCAATGGATTCCCTCCAATTGACTTTGAATAAGCTCATAATAGGCACCCCTGCGGGCTACCAGCTCTTGGTGTGTGCCAACCTCGGCCACTTGTCCCTGCTGCATTACGACAATGAGATCCATATCAATCATCCAGTGCAGCCGGTGGGTAGCCAGGAACACCAGCTTCCCTTCAAAAAGCGGGAGCATTGTTTCCTTCAGCTCATACTCCGTCTCAATATCCAGATGAGCAGTCGGCTCATCCAGCAGCATGACCGGCCGGCTGCTTAGCAGTGCGCGGGCCAATGCTACACGCTGCTCCTGGCCGCCGCTTAGTGAACGCCCTCCGCCGCCAATCATTTCATCCAGTCCATTCGGGAGTGACGCAGCCAGCTTCGATAATCCAGCAGCGGCAATCACTTCAGCCACCGCTTCATTCGTAGCATCAGGGTAATAGAACCGTACATTATCTGCGAGTGTGCCGCTGAAAATATACGGCCGCTGCGGAATATAGGTCGTCTGCTTGCGCCATTCCTCATCCGTTAACGCACTCACCTGGTTACCATTCACTTCAATCGTACCGGACGTAGGATGCAGGAAGCCACCCAGGATATCCACCAGGGTAGATTTACCTGCACCACTTTCGCCAATAATGCCGATCTTGGCATTCCCTCTGAACGCCAGATCCACACCGGAGAGCGAAGCAATCCCATCGGCTTCATATTTCACGCCCACCTGATGTAGTGCAAGGACACTGTCCTTCTGCCAAGCGAATACATCCCTGAATGGTACAGCTCCGGAAGCCGAAGTGGCAGCAACGTCACCTGCTACCGTTCTGGCCGTGTCTCCATTTCCAGCTTCAGCTATGACACCCGCCGAATTCAGCAGTTTGGCTTCCACTGCCTCCCGGTCAATAATACTCTTCATCGCTTCTCCTGCTTCCTTGCCATCAAGAGTAGCATGGAAGTCCGCTCCGACCAGGCGGACCGGCAGGAAATATTCAGGTGCCAGGATCAGAATGGTTAGTCCAGTGACCAATGTCATCTGTTCATTCACCAGACGGAGGCCGAGGCTTACCGCTACTGAAGCCACAGACAGCATCGTGAAGAAGTCCATGGCGAACGAGGACAGAAAAGCTACGCGAAGCGTACGCATGGTCGCGGAACGGTAGCGGTCACTAACCGCTGCTATACTCTCGCTATGACTGCGGCTGCGCCCGAGAAACTTCAGCGTTTCCAGACCACGCAGCGAATCCACGAAGTGATTGGACAGGGTGCGGTACGATTTCAATTGACGGTCCATCTGCTTGCGGGCCGTCATCCCGATCAGAATCATAAAGACAATAATGATCGGCAGCGTCAACGTAAGAATAACACCGCTTGAGGTGTCCTGAGTGTAGACGTACACCAGCAGCAGTGCCGGTGTGACCGCCATCCCCACCATCCGCGGAATAATCAGTTCCAGGTACGTCCGGAACTTCGTGACTCCTTCAAGCACAAGCGTAACCAGATCTCCGGTTCCCCGGTCGCCTGCCAGCCTTGGTCCCAGCTGGAACAGCTTGTCCATCATCTGTCTCCGCATGCTGCTGCCAGTAGCTTCCGCGAAGCGGTAAGACACACGGCTCATCAGCAGGGCACTGGCATGGCGCACCAGAAACGCAAGAAGGAACAAGAGCGATTTCGCCCCTTGTTCCTTCAGCGGTTCCCCCGCAAACAGCGCAGAGACTACTTCTGCCAGCGACTTCGCCAGCAGAAGAATGGACAGGCTTTGCACCAGGGTAAGGAAGCCCACGATCAGGAAGACCGGCTTAACTCCTTTATACCCAAGCAAATTTTTATCCATTAGTATTCAAGATGCTCCTTCTCGTGAACCCGTTTATGGAAGACGAAGTAGCTCCAGATCTGATAGCCCAGTACGAACGGCAGCAGCGACAGCGCTACAATCGTCATCACCTTCAGGGAATAATGGCCGGAAGCTGCATTCGTAATCGTCAGATTAAAGGCTTGATCCAGCGAACTGATCATCACCCGCGGGAAGAGTCCGACAAAGATAGAGATTACCGACAAGGCCATCACCGCACCCGTCATCCCGAAGGCGAGCCCGTCTTTCTTCTTACTCATGAAATAGCCGGACAGCACATAAGCAGCAATTCCCAGAATTACAATTACGAACAGGAGTGCTCCCCGTTTCTCAAATACATCTGTCATGTAATAAGTCATTACCACAAAAGCAAGCAGCAGCGCAGCCAGTGGGAACAGCAGCTTCTGTGCCAGCTTGCGGGCACGTTCCTGCAGATCCCCTACCGTACGAAGCGTAGTGAACATCAATCCGTGCACCAGGCAGAGCATCACTACAGTAATACCAGCCACTACAGTATAACCATTTACAATATCGAAGAATCCGGCATACATCTGCATATCCCCGTCGATCGGCAGCCCTTTGATGAAGCTGGCGAACACTACGGCAAGCAGGAACGGCGGCAGGAAGCTTCCGAAAAAGATGCAGACATCCCAGGTTCTTTTCCAAGCCAGCGAGTCCCGTTTGCCTCTGAATTCAAAGGCGACACCGCGGGCAATCAGCGCCAGCAGCGCAAATACGAAAGGAATGTAGAATCCGCTGAAAAGCGTTGCATACCAGTGCGGGAAAGCGGCGAACATTGCACCTGCACCTGTAATCAGCCATACTTCATTCGCATCCCAGAATGGCCCGATCGAGTTGATCAGCACCCGGCGCTCCGTATCATTCTTCGCCAGAATCTGAGTTTCCATCCCTACGCCGAAGTCAAAGCCTTCCAGGAAAAAGAAGCCGACGAACAGCACAGCAATCAGCACAAACCACAATTCATTAAGAGAAAGCATGGGATCCCTCCTTGTTATACGGATCATGGGATTCGCCGTGATCGTTATCCATGGCGTAAGGACCTTTTTTGATCACCTTGATGAATAAGCCAACCAGTACCAAACCAAGAATGGCGTAGATTGCTGTAAAAGAAATGACCGAGAACAACACCTGTCCGCTCGTAATATTAGGCGATACACTATCCTCTGTAGTCATTAACCCAAATACCGTCCACGGCTGTCTACCCATCTCGGTCATAATCCAGCCCGATGTATTGGCAATCGGCGGAAGCAGCAGCCCCCAGAACATAAAGCGCATGAACCAGGTGTTCGGGCGTTCCATCTTCTTGCGCCACATCAGGTAGATGGCGTACACTCCCAGCAGAATCATAAGCGAGCCTGCAGCAACCATGATCCGGAAGCTCCAGAAGGTTGTGCGCACCGGTGGAATATAATCCCCAGGACCATAGGTCTTTTCATATTCAGCCTGCAGCGTATTCATCCCTTTAACAGATCCCGAAAACTTACTGTAAGAGAGAAAGCTCAGCATATATGGAATTTTCACTTCATGAGAGCTTATTTTATTCTCTGGATCAATCGTCGCAAAAACTGTCCATGCAGCAGGGTCTCCACTGTCATCCCACAGTCCTTCGGAAGCAGCCATCTTCATCGGTTGAGTCCCAACCAGATACTGCGCCTGGGCATGACCCGCAATGGCTACACCGAACGATGAAATGATGCCGACAATCGCAGCAATCTCAAATGATTTGCGGAAAAAGGAAACATCCTGCTTCTTCAGCAATTTATATGCGCTAATTCCCGTGACCAGGAAGGCGCCTGTAGCGTACGCGGCGAGAACCGTATGCGGGAACTCGACCAGCAATTGTCCATTCGTAATCAATGCCCATATATCATTCATTTCAGCCCGTCCATTATTGATAGCAAAACCTACCGGATGCTGCATGAACGAGTTGGCCAGCAGAATCCAGAAAGCTGACAGCATGGTTCCGAGCGCTACCAGCCAGATCGAGACCAGGTGGACACGTTTGGATACCTTATCCCAGCCGAAAATCCAAATTCCAATAAACGTAGATTCCAGAAAGAAAGCAAGCAGCGCTTCAATCGCTAGTGGAGCTCCAAATACATCGCCGACAAAACGCGAGTAGTCAGACCAGTTCATCCCGAACTGAAATTCCTGCAGAATTCCTGTTACTACGCCCACAGCGAAGTTAATCAGGAAAAGCTTTCCCCAGAACTGCGCCATTCTTTTGTACTCATCATTGCCTTTTCTGACATACATCGTCTCCATGATTGCAATCAAGAGCGCGAGTCCAATTGATACCGGTACAAAGAAATAATGAAAAATTGTCGTCGACGCAAATTGTAATCGCGACAGCATCACTGTATCCATATTTCTCCCCTTCCTTCTCCCCATTCGATATGTCTATTTTGTCAAAAATTCAAAGGGTTAAGTGTGATATTTATCACATTATACACCCTATTCAGGCTTAAAATTCAATAAATTTGTGACAAATATCACAATATTGCATCCTGAAAGCAAAAAAAATAAGACGGTTTTACCGTCTTGATTGTGTTCATTATTCTATAGAAGCTTGACTCATAAAGGCATTGGTTAGGTAATGGAAATACCCTTCTTCAGCGATTTCAAATCGCCATTGGAATTGAGCAGCTGCGGCAGCATCTTCATACTGCGTTCCATCGGGGAGTGACAGAGACGGCAAGAAGGCGCATGTTCAAATGCGAAATTATCCCTCATCCATCCATTACATCCATCGTTGGTACAGGCCCAAATTGCGGTATTTTCTTCCGGTACTTCCTCCAAAGGCTTCTTCCGGTAGTTCATTGCCGTTCCTCCCTTCCTTTATGTCACAAGTTGAGAATCCAGACAAGTAGAAACGACATTGCCGTCCTTGATGTTAAGGACGGCAACCGTTTCACGAGAAATATAAGGGACCGATATTGCATGAAGCATATAATTCCTTATATTTGAAAAAAAGACCGTCCCAACTTTCACAAGCGGGGACGGTACCTTCTATTATTACAGTTTTACAACGTTTTCGGCTTGTGGTCCGCGGTTGCCTTGAACAACGTTGAATTCAACGCGTTGGCCTTCGTCCAAAGTTTTGAAGCCGTCGCCAGTAATTGCGCTGAAGTGAACGAATACGTCGCTTCCGCCTTCAACTTCGATGAAACCGAATCCTTTTTCTGCGTTGAACCATTTAACTGTACCTGTTTGCATGTGTGTTACCTCCACAAATTTAAATTAATATGTTCTTTTTATCTTCAAACAAAGAAAAAATTCACACATTGAGAAAGGTTGTAATCCATTTGACAGCCCTTTTCAATGCGAGAATTAGGTATCAATTGTATGATTAATTTCATGTTACCACACCTCAATAACAAAGGCAAGCTGTCCTATCCGAATTTCTCCGTTTTTTCACTATTTAGGTTAACCTTCCAATGTAAGGGCTGCCAGTTGGCCTAAATTGTATAACTACCGACTTCAACACTATCTTTTACCCCATTTTCACAGCTTAGAAACGGCTGCCGCTCATAAATTATAAATCATTTATGGGGCGGCGCCGCTCCCTGATGTGACTGCCTCTATATTATATACTGCCTCACAGGCTTTTATTCCTCCGGCTTCTCCAGAAGTTTTACTGTAACCTGCTTCACGGCTCCATTGCGGTAAAAGGTGATTCTAAGGTCATCACCGATCTTGGTATGATCGTACAGGTACTTGCGCAGTGCCAGTGTAGATGTAATGGATTGATCATCAAACTTCGTAATTACATCATTGAACTGCAGGCCCGCATCCTTAGCAGGTCCAACTGCATCCAGAACGACAACCCCGTCCTTCACGCTGGTAGGCAGATTCAGCTCCTTACGCTGGTCCTCCGCCAACGGCACATAAGGATTATTAAGATCCACTGAATATACACCTAAGTATGAACGGGAGATTTTACCTTTAGCTGCAAGTTCATCCGCCGTTTCCATTACATGATTGGCCGGAATCGCAAAACCGAGCCCTTCGACGCCTGTGTCGGAGATCTTCATTGTATTAATGCCGATCACCTTTCCATCCAAATCCACCAGAGCCCCGCCGCTGTTGCCTTCGTTGATGGCAGCATCCGTCTGAATGACTTCCTGCTCCCAGTCATACACACCATCCTGATTTAGCGATACAGGGATGGTACGCTCCGTATAGCTGACGATCCCAGAGGTTAGTGTATCACCAAGCCCCAGAGGGTTGCCGATAGCAATGACGGTCTCTCCCAGCCGGAGCTTGGAGGAATCGCCGATCTGGGCGATCGTGTTAATCCCCCCTCCATCAATGGAGAGCACTGCTATATCGCTTACTTTATCTGCGCCAACAAGTGTTGCTTTGCGGGTCTCCCCGTCAACCGTAACAACCTCCAGCTTGCCTGCACCATCAATTACATGGTTGTTCGTGATGATAAATGCCTTGCCGTCGTCCTTTTTATAGATAACCCCCGAACCCAGTGCCGACTCATCGAGAATATTAAGTTCCTTATTATCTTTCTTATGATTAATGATGCTCACTACCGCCGGGCGTACAAGGGCGGCGGCCTGTATAATCCGGTCGTAGGGATCCCCACTGCTTGCAGCAACCTTACCGATTACCGCCGGTGATTCGGCTTTCTCATGGGTCAGCTGTCCGGTCACCAGACTGAACAGAAGCACCGCTGTTACAGCACTGACTACAGAGCAGATTATAGCTACCTGCCATGTAGCCAGGTTCCTCCGCGATCTGCGGGGCCATTTGTGCCCGCCTCGTTCGCTTGAGGCATCAATCTTTCTGCTTCTGCGCCGTGACACTTTCGTTGAATAGAAATCATCGTCAAACAGTCCCACCGTTACATCCTCTCCCCTCTATTGCTACTGCATTCAATACCTGAACGCCAAGCAACCACGCCCGAGTTTACCTCATCTTCTCTTAGACTCCAGGAAGAACTAAAAGGTTTCATTTTATTATTTCACCCTACAAGTACGGGGGCAAAGCACATAGGACGTCTAGAATTCTTGCAAGCTAGCGTTATCCGTCATTTTTCAGGAATATTTTGCAGCATAAAAGCCTACAATAATAGAAACCATAGAGCCAAAGTCTGCCTTGCGCTTACTATTTAATTGTATCACACGCAGATGTTACACCGTGTTTTTTCTGCCGTAAAAATCATGTAAATTATTACATGCAAGGAGGGGTATAGCTTGGAATCTTTTTCGGCCAATATGGATCTTGTGCAGTTTATCGGTAAATTGGGTGATCTTAAGGATGAGCACTATCATTTGGTTCTGGTTCAGAGCGCCTTGATCGAACTTCTGATTGATAAGGGCTTCTTCTCACGCCAAGAGCTGGAACGCAAGATTACGGAAATGGACCAGCTTATGACTGGCTCACCTTATCCCATGGCGTAGGCCGGTCATAGTAAGTGTCACAGAGCCTGAATTCACTGTCTTTGAAAAAACAGCCCCGGTCCTCCATCGCAACGCGAACAGACATTTTAGCCAAGTCCATCATATTGTGATCCCGGCTCAAATGTGCCAGATACGTGCGTTTGGTCCGCCCGGTAAGAATTTCACTCAGCGCCGCGCCTGCCGCCTCATTAGACAAATGGCCCAAGTCACCTAAAATCCGCCGCTTCGTGTTCCAGGGGTACCGTCCCATTCTCAGCATTTCAATATCATGATTGGCTTCCAGTACAAGCACATCGGCATCCGAAATCGCCGTGCGCACTTTATCGCTCACATAACCCAGATCAGTCGCTACACACAGCTTCTCGTTGCCATCGTAAAAGTTATACCCCACCGGCTCAGCCGCATCATGCGAGATCGCAAATGACTCTACCCGCATACTGCCAAAATCCCTATGCTGCCCCGTCTCCAGAATGACCCGGTTCTGCTCGGCAATCGTGCCGATGCCCTTCTCAATCGCTCCCCAGGTATTCATATTGGCATAGATCGGAAGATCATATTTGCGCGCCATTGCTCCGAGTCCCTTAATGTGATCGGAATGCTCATGCGTAACTAGAATCCCATCGATATCCTGTCCGGTCAACTCGCGCATAGCCAGCAGCTCATCAATCCGCTTCGCGCTAAGCCCGGCGTCAATCATCAGTGTCGTTTCTCCGTTGCGCACCACCGTCACATTACCGGTAGAACCGCTGGACAGCACTGTAAATGATATTCCCATTCTCTCTCCTGCTCCTTCTACTCTGTTGTCTTAGGACTGATTATGTCCGCGCTAATGGCATCTACATAATAGGCATTGCCGTTCTCCAGCATGAACCGCCACATTGGCGAAGCCACCTGGCTCTCGGAGTTGAATAGCTCACCGTAATATCCCAGCTCAATCTCCTTAACCACCGAATTCGCCGGAAAATACTTCTCAATTAGGCTGCTGAGCGCCTGCGATGCCGGAAGCACCTTCTGATCAGTATCACTCCTTGTAGTTACCATCTCAATCTTCGGCCACCGGAAAGCCACGATTTTCTGATCACTGTTAATCAGCTCCAGTCTAACCCTGAACAGTGACCATTTCTTATCTACCAGCGGGTGCAGCACGAACTTGCCTACCTCACTTTCCTGGGCATCAAAACGGTAATTGGAAATATCCGGGATCTGTCCCTCCAGCGCCGTACTAAGCTCGGTAAAAGAGGAATAGATCAGCTTACTGTCAATCGGCTCCTTAAGCTCTACAGGAGGTTCGTTCTGCTCCTCACCGGAATAGTGATACGTAAGATCCGGCAACTGGGGGGTTGCAGCCGGAATTGGACATAGAATGCGGATGTTCTTCTCTTCCATGACAGCCTGAGTTGCCTGCGACAAGGAGGTGAAATCAAGGTTAGCGCTGGCCTGATCACGCAGATCCATCCACAGCTGATAGCACAGCAACAGATTCAATACCAGAAAGGCGTATATCAGCACATTTTTTGCTCTTCCCCAGTCCATACCTTCCCTCCTAAAAGTTTTTGTAACTATATTGGTTGAACTTTAGCTTCTCATATTAGGTCTGGTTGTCACTACAGGGAATGTTTGGACTTCCACCGCTGTCGTCTGCACTTCTACCGTTTTATATATAGCTTCAGAACTCTAATTCAGCGTAAGCACGGTGCCGTCTTTTAGCGTAACCCGCCATACCGGAATCAGCTGAAGCTTCTCCCCTTTGACAGCAGGTACGTACACCGGAGTCAAATCCTTCACCGCAGAAGCCTGGCTAATTTGTGCCAACTGGCCCTCCAGCCTTTCCCCGAACGATAAATCCACAATCCGCTTGACTGCCTTGTCCTCCTCCACAAACATCAGGGAACGTTCATAAGAAGATACGGTCCCTTGCTGAAGCTCGAGATTAATCACTCCATATTGCAGCTTCGGCTGGCTGATAATCGGATAGGAGCCATAGGGAGAAGAACCATAGAACTGTTGAAAAGATACCTTACGTTCCTGCCTGCCCTCTTCTGTTGCCGCCAGCCGGTAAGTTCCATTCCAGCCCCCGTGCTCATTCACAAAATCAACGGCCTCCAGAGCATCCTTAGCCGGAGTACTGTCACCAGCGGGAAGCGCAGCCGGATCACTATAGCTCATCCAGTTCTGTTCCTGATCGACCTGAAGACTGCGTTTGCTGTCTGTATAAATCTCGGAGCCGTCTTTTTCCGGAATATATCGGGTACTGCCTGCATCAAAAAAGAGATTGCTCTGCATCTGCTGAATCGTATACATGCCGGAGGGCATTTCGACTTCAACCATCGATACTTTGGCATCCGGCACATAATAATCGCCATTCACTGCTTTGTAATTGGTCAGGTTATTGCCGAAATCAACATGCTGCTGCACATCCTGCACGGTGAGGTCGGCCTTGGCCGCTTCATAGACAATGTCTCCCCGGGTACTGAAGAAGACTGCGTGTGCTTTGGAATCATTCTTCATATTATAAATCCAAATCCTGTCGATGCTCTCCCCTTCAAACAGGGAATCGGGTGACAACTGCATGACCCGCTGCAGCAGGGTTACGGGAATTCCTGCACCGAAGGACAGCTCAATCCCCGGATTTTCATTCCGGATCTTATCCCAGTCGAAGTCTTGCACGGACCGCCGCTGAAAGCTCTCAAAGCTCCGGCCCTTCAGACGGTTAAGGATGAGATTATAAAACGTCGTATTGGGATAAAAAAGCGTATGCTTGCTCTCCCCCATATGAATAATCATTTTATCGGGATAGAGCAGGTTCTCCACCTTCTCCTCCGGCCCCATATTGTCTGTCTTCACATATAAATTCTCCGACATGACCGCTGAATCGCTGCCCGGCAACCGGTAGATCAGATAATAACTCTCTACAAGACTCCCAAATACAAGCAGCGCAAGAACCCAGGATTTCACCTTTTCCTTCATGACTCACTCCCCCTCTCCTGCTTCAATGGCAGTGTAAAGGTGACCAGTGAGCCCTCATTCAGCTCCGATTGAAGGGAAATTGAGCCGCCATGTGCTTTGACAATTTCCCGGGCAATGGACAGTCCCAGGCCTGTGCCCCCCATATTACGGGAACGGGCTTTGTCCACTCTATAGAAACGCTCAAAGATGCGCTCAATATCTTTCTTCGGGATGCCGATTCCAGAATCCCGGACAGAAACAGCCAGCATCCCCTCTTCATTCTTCAGGGCCTCCAGCTGAATTGTCCCGCCTTCCGGCGTATATTTCAGCGCATTGGAGACCAGATTGCCCAGCACCTGATCGATTTGATCACGGTCAAGCCAAGCACTCTCAACCTCTTTGCGGACTCTGGTGCTGATATGAATCCGTTTCTGGCGGATTTGAAAAGAGAACCGGTCTGCCACATCCTCCAGCATCTCGGAAATATCAGTCTGCTGAATACGCAGGCTGGATTCCTTCGAATCCAGACGTGAGAGATGCAGCAGATCCGTAACCAGGCGGATCATGCGCTCTGTCTCATTGCGGATGACCCCAACGAACCGCACGGCAAGCTGCGGATCTTCAAGTGCGCCGTCATCCAGTGCCTCGACATAGCTTTTGATGGTCGTTAACGGCGTCCGCAGCTCATGTGACACATTCGCTACAAATTCACGGCGCGACTCTTCCAGATTCTCCTGCTCGGTTACATCCTGCAGGACCGCTATCGTGCCTGCGATCCCTCTGCCTTCCCGCCGGTGTATAGGCGTGAAGGTAACACGCACAATATTAGGATCTCCTCCGCCCATTGGCGACAGATGGAGCATTGCAGACTGGGCATTACCCTGAGCAAGGGAGCCTGACTGCTCATGATCCAGGCCGAGCAGCTCATCCAAGGGAGCCCCCTCCGGGAGCGGACCCTCTGAACCCAACATATCTGCTGCCCGGGTATTCATCAGAATAACCCCGCCACTCTCATCGGTAGCGACAACACCGTCACTCATATTCGCCAGAATGGAAGCCAGCTTCTCTTTCTCCTCTTCATTCTGAGAGAGAGCTTCCCGCAATCTTCCAGTCATATAATTAAAAGCCTGGCTTAGCTGACCTATCTCATCGTTGCCAAAAACCGGCATTTTGCGGTTGAAGCGACCTTCAGCTACCGCCGTGGCGTGCCGGGTCATTTCCTTTATCGGATGCGTGATCGTATGCGCCAGAATAACGCCCAGAACGGCCGTAAGCGCCAGGGCCAGCAGCAGTCCGGAGAGGAATACGCTGTTGATCCGGCTCATGGTAGCATACAGATCCTTCATGTCGGCAGCAATATAAATCGCCCCTACCACTTTGTCCCCGGAAAGCACGGGTTTGGCGACTACCTTCTTACGCACATTATCATCCGCTATAATATACTCCTCGTTGTCGCTGATTCCCTGAAGAGCGCGGCTGACCACTGTCTGTGTGTTGCGCTGGCCGACATAGTCATTCTGAGAAGGGACTGAAGTGGTGATGATCTTACCGCTTGCATCCAGCACCTGAATTTCGGCACCATTGATATACAAATTGTTGACCATACCGCGCAGACTTTCTACTGCAGTCTCTTCATCTGCGGTTCCGGCCTCACTGCCGAATTTATCGGCGGTCAGAATCGAGAGCATCTCCGCGCGCGCCTTCAGGTCCTTGGTGAAATTATCAGTCAGTGAATTCTTCATCGAGCTGACAAAATACACGCCAATCAGTTGCATCGCGATCAGAATCAGCAGTACATAGATTATTATAAGCCTGGCCTGTATCGTCCGAAAAAAGGACAGTCCCTTCATCACAACCCTCCGCTTTTGGGGCTATGCATCAAATAACCAAGTCCGCGCCGGGTAAAAATATATTCCGGTTTGCTGGGATTCTCCTCAATTTTCTCTCTCAGACGGCGGATCGTTACATCAACGGTCCGCACATCCCCGAAATACTCGAAGCCCCATACGGCCTGCAGCAAATGCTCCCGGGTCATCACCTTGCCGGCGTGGCGAATCATATAATAGAGCAGTTCATACTCACGGTGCGTCAAATCAAGCGGTTCGCCTTCCTTATAGACCATGTACATGTCTGTATCCACAAACAGGCCAAAATGCTGTACCCCCTGCTTGCTTTCCAGTTGTTCACTCTGAGCTTCCGAAGGTGCCGGCTTATGCTGACGCCGCATTTGCGCCTTGACTCTCGCCAGCAGTTCACGCGTACTGAACGGCTTGGTTACATAGTCGTCTGCGCCAAGCTCCAGACCCAGCACCTTGTCGATCTCCCCGTCTTTGGCGGTAAGCATAATAATTGGGATATCCAGATGAGCTGAACGCACCTCGCGGCAGACATCCATGCCATCTTTCCCGGGAAGCATCAGGTCTAGCAGCATCAGGTCGGGCCGTTTGGACAAGGCAAGCTCTACTGCACTGTTTCCGTCAAAGGCGCAGATTACTTCATAGCCCTCTTTTTCCAAATTGAATTTCAATATATCAGCAATAGGCTGTTCATCGTCTACTACCAGAATCGTCCCCATCTGCATATGCTCCGCTTCACCTTTCTAACCATACTTATCATTGATTCTCTTATTTTAGCATACCTGTCCTGGCGTCACATCCTACGAAGCGCATTCTTGTAATTTAAAAGCCGCCCGGAATCTCTCGGACGGCTGGCTTAAGATATGAATTATTGCAGATACTTCATGGGGTTGATCGCGATCCCGTTTTTGCGGATTTCAAAATGCAGATGTGTGCCGGTTGAACGTCCAGTGTTGCCCATGACTCCGATTTGTGTACCTTGTTCAAGTCTTTGTCCCAGAGAGACTGAAATTCTGCTCAAATGACCGTAGTACGTAACGTACCCGTTATGATGATCCACAATCACTACGTTGCCATATCCGTTCTGTACACCTGCAAAGCTGACAGTTCCGGCATCGGCTGCTTTGATCGTACGGTTACCGGATACCAGGTCAACACCTTTATGTACGCGGCCCCAACGCTCGCCGTAGCTGCTGGAAATCGATGCACCCACTACCGGCCAGGCAAACATCCCCGTTCCTTCTCCGGCAGAATTGGTTTCCTTGTACGTTTCTGCTCCGGCCACCTTGGTCCCCCGGTACACTACTTCCGGCAGCGAAGCATGCACTACCGTCTGCCCTAGCCATTCTTCCTTAACGACCAGACCATTTTCTTTGGTTAAGCGGTACTGCATCGTTTTGAGGCCCGTCTGTCCCGGGCGGACCACTTTGTTCTTGCCTGCCGGGAGCAGATCGCTCTTACGCACAATTACATCCGGCTCGGTAACGACCTGTTCCGCCACCTGTTCTACGGTAACCACCGTAAGTGCGGGCTGGGGAACCGTCAATTGCAGAGTATCGCCAATTTGCAGCGTCAATTCTTTGACCGTAGGATTGTTCTTGAAGATCTCAGCCTGTGTAGTCTCATACAGCTTGGCGATACCGGAAATCGTGTCGCCCTCCTGTACCGTATACGTCAGCGGCTCCTCTTTGCCTTCAGTAAGTGCACTTACGGCTTCATCCACACTTAAGACTTTATTCGGATCGGCTTTGACCGGTACAATAGACACCTGCTCACGGATATCAGCCGACTCTACGGTATCCTTGGCACTGGTCGACCCCTTGGCTGAACTTGAAGCAGCCGTCTTCTTGAGCTGGGCTCCTGTAGAAGCTTCGGTCTGCGGCATATAATGCTCCTTGACACCTTTCAGCACGGCTGCTGCCGTCGCCTGATCCTTGACGATACCAAGCACCTCGCCGTCCACCGTTAATTGCACACCTACAGCGTAGGCCTTCAGCATGCCATCCAATTTGTCCAATGTCGCGCCGCTGTCAACCTCAGGCTTAAAGGCCTTTTCGGCCTCGGTCGAAATACCCTCTGTCTGCAGCACCATCACGGATTCAGGATACTTCCGCTGATACTCCTGACTCTTCTGTTCAAATAGCTTCTCCAGTTCAGCCTTTTGGCTGATCTTTCCGATTTCTTCGCCCTTCACCAGAACCTTATAGTAAGTTACCGTATTAGCGGTCACATACCTCTTCTCGGCTCCCACCAGAAACGCACCAAGCAGCACCAGACCGGCGGAAGCCGCGATCCAGGAGCGCCGTAATCTCCGGGGTTTGGTCTCCTGATGAAAGACATTATCGCTATCGGCATCGCTGCCCTGTTGACTTGCTGCACCGAGCTCTGCGGAATACCGGTCATCGTTCCGCAGCTTCCCCGTCCGGCGCATGAACTTAAATCCCTTCATGAAACTCTCCCTTTCAGTCCGCCCATTCCTACCGCACAGAGCGGCCAAGCTTTGTTTACGTCCCCTTTTATATATGCTGCAGCATCTATTTATCTATTTGCATTAGTACGAATGATCATGTTGTCAGGTACCCGAAAAAGGTTACAAAAAATTAACCCCTTATAGTCCTTTTTTACTGTACCACAGCCGGGAGAAAAATTTCAACTTTCCGAACACAACAAAACCCGCGAAAATCGCGGGTTTATTCCAGAATTATGACGCATAAACAGCCTTCCAGTGTCCAAAAAGTGACATTTTTTAATTTTGCGTACTGTCCTTACTGCTTGGTGTAAGCATTTTCATTAAGGTCTCATATTCCTTTGGATCTACATACTTCGCTATGACCTGCTGCAGTTCCTGGACTTCACTCTCTGTTAGCCCATCTTCCATGGCCTTGGATATCTTTTGCATTTCCTCCTGAGGCAGCTTAGCCATTAAAATATTGAAAATATTGGTTTTTTCATCAGCAGGCAGATTCTCCTTCAAATTCAGCATGGCCTCCGGTGTCATAACCAATTCCTGTTCGCTGGAAGCTTCGCCCATCACAGGCAGGGCATCCTTAGGGGCATCTTCCTCCACGGGTTTCTCTCCACTTTTAACGCCAGTTGTATCCGGCTTACCTTCTTCCGTTTTGTTACTGTCTGGCACTGCAGTTTCTTTATCCTCAGCTGTAGCTGATGCCGCAGGTTTCGTGTCCATACCGGTCAGACTCTTCATAAATCCGCCGATCCCCGGCTCCGGCCCATCCAGCTTAATGTCGAAGCTTGCGAGCACCGACTGGATATACGTATTCACCACATAGGCTGTAGTCAGAATAGACAGTGCACTGGCCAGCACCACAATCAGGCAGACAGCAAGTGTACGCTTTACCAATTTCATCTTCATCTCTCCCTTGCTTCTGTTCATGGCCAATCTCAGGAATATCAGGCCTCGGCTCCTTCTATCCTTTCAGTATTGACTAGAACGCTGGAAGAGAAACGTCTGAACAGATACAGAGACTCTTAGATTATCGCCAGTAACAAATAAAAAGGAGCCTCAATAGAGGCCCCTCAATGGGTAGAGCTTATATTCGACCTAGATATAGATTGGAAGCACCTGGTTGGTCTGCTCGCGGTTACGGCCTACAGAGAAGATCGAGATCGGAATGCCTGTAAGCTCCGACACCCGTTCAACATATTTCCGTGTATTCACCGGCAGGTCTTCCAGCGTCTTCGCCGAAGTGATATCCTCACTCCAGCCTGGGAGCTCCTCATAGACGGCTTCGCATTCTGCCAGCATTTTCAGTGAGGCCGGATAGTGCGTAATCACTTCTCCACGGTATTTATAACCTGTGCAGATCTTTACGGTTTCCAGACCACTAAGTACGTCAAGCGAGTTCAAGGACAGACCGGTAATTCCACTGACGCGTCGGGCATGGCGTACCACTACACTGTCGAACCAGCCTACACGGCGTGCACGACCCGTTACCGTACCATACTCATGACCAGTTTCACGGATGTAGTCGCCGATGGAATCGTTCAACTCGGTTGGGAACGGTCCATCGCCTACACGGGTAGTATAAGACTTGGCTACACCGATAACCTGCTTAATCTTGGACGGTCCTACACCCGAACCGATGCAGACGCCGCCTGCTGACGGATTGGAAGAAGTAACGAATGGATACGTACCTTGGTCAATATCAAGCATGACACCCTGCGCGCCTTCGAACAGCACACGGGAATCGGCATCAATGGCCTCATTCAGCACTACAGAGGTATCCGTAACATAGCCTCGGAGCACTTCTGCATACTCCAGATATTGGGTCAGAATTTCTTCTACATCCAGCGCTTCCGCTCCGTAGACCTGAGTGATTACCTGGTTCTTCTCTTCCATTAGGTGGCGAAGTCTCAGCTCGAACTCTTCTGCATCCATCAGATCAGCAATGCGGATACCGTTGCGGGCAGCTTTGTCCATATAAGCGGGGCCGATTCCCTTACGGGTCGTGCCAATTTTGTTCGGGCCTTTACGGTCCTCTTCCAGCGCATCCAGTAGCATATGATATGGCATGATGACATGGGCGCGGTCACTGATCACCAGATTCTTGGTGTCGAAGCCGTTCTCATGAATATAGTTAATTTCTTGAATCAGCGCTTCAGGGTTGATAACCATTCCGTTACCGATGACACAAGTTTTCTCTTTATAAAATACTCCTGATGGAATCAAGCTCAGCTTGAACTTCTTCCCGTCAATCAGAATCGTGTGACCGGCATTGTTACCCCCTTGATACCGGGCGACCACATCTGCACTCTCTGCCAGAAAATCCGTGATCTTGCCTTTGCCTTCGTCTCCCCATTGTGTTCCCACGACGACTACCGTTGACATGTTCATTCCTCCGTAGGTGCTCGCTTAGCACCATTATTTTTCAAAATAGAAGAATCTATATGATTAAGCTATAAATTATCCTTCTATTTCCCGCTGAAACCCGCCGTCCCTTTAGGACAGCGAAGCCGTTTCCACTTGTAATATGGGCACTGTACGCGCTTCTTATGTACGCAGCCCTCCGGATGCCCGGCGGTTTAACCCGCTAAAGCACAATAACCAGTGTAACAGCGGTACTTTTTAAAGTCAAACAAAAACGAACGATCTCACAAGGAAATGTGTGATCGTTCGGATATTGTACAAAAAATGCCTAACCGGCAAACGGTTCGTTATGAGCACGCTCGTAGTTGACGAATTTGTTGAAATTTTTCAGGAACACCAGCTCTACGGTACCTACAGGACCATTACGCTGTTTGGCAATAATAATCTCGATGATATTTTTCTTTTCAGTATCCTGATTATAGTAATCATCACGATACAGGAAGGCCACGATATCAGCATCCTGCTCAATCGAACCCGACTCACGAAGGTCACTCATCATCGGGCGCTTATCCTGACGCTGCTCAACACCACGGCTGAGCTGGGACAAAGCAATCACCGGTACATCCAGCTCACGGGCAATCTGCTTCAAAGTACGGGAGATCTCCGAGACTTCCTGCTGACGGTTCTCGCCGCCCTTGCCGCGCCCCTGAATGAGCTGCAAATAGTCAATGACAATCATGCCCAGACCTTTTTCCTTCTTCAATCTTCGGCATTTTGCACGAATATCCGTAACCGTAATGCCGGGAGTATCATCAATATAAATTTCTGCTTCGGACAAAGATTGAATCCCCATTGTCAGCTTCGACCAGTCATCATCACTTTTGAAGTCACCGGTACGCATGATATTGGCGTCCAGATTTGCTTCAGCACAAATCATACGTTGAACCAGCTGCGGCGCTGACATTTCCAGACTGAAAATAGCGACAGTCTCTTTGGCCCGAACCGCTACATTCTGGGCAATATTCAGGGCAAATGCTGTTTTCCCTACAGAAGGACGGGCAGCCACAATAATCAGGTCATTCCGCTGAAAGCCGTTGGTCATATGGTCAAGGTCCACGAATCCGGTAGGAATCCCGGAGGTTCCCCCCTTGTTCTGATGGAGCAGTTCCACCCGGTCGAATACCTGCATGAGCACATCACGGATGGCAATAAATCCGCTGCCGCTGCGCCGGTTAGAGATTTCAAGAATCCGCCGCTCGGCATCGCTGAGCATACCACCTACATCTTCTCCGCCGGTGTAACCTTCACTGACAATCTGCGTCGCGGTACGGATCAAGCGCCGCAGCATCGCCTTTTCTTCAATAATTTGGGCATAGTATTCGACGTTGGCTGCAGTCGGCACCGCATGCGCCAGCTTCGCCAGATAGCTGACACCGCCGATATCCTCAAGCTGTCCCTTGTCCTGCAGTCTGGACGTCAGTGTAACCAGGTCAATCGGCTGGCTCTCTTCTCCGAGCTGCACCATCGCTTCAAATATCATCTGATGCGGTTTATCGTAGAAGTCTTCGGTATTCACCCGCTCCATCGCGGTGATCAGCGCCTCATCCTGCAGGAGTACAGCACCAATTACAGCCTGCTCTGCCTCCAGGTTCTGCGGGGGAATCCGATCGAAAAAGAGATCTCCACCCATCTTACTCCTCCGTTACCTGAACCGTGAGGTTAGCCTTTACTTCAGTATGCAGCTTCACCGTCACCTGAAATGTACCTACATGGCGGATCGGATCATTCAGTTCAATTTTACGCTTATCTATCGAAATCCCCTGGGTTGCTGCGAGGGTTTCACCGATTTGCTTGCTTGTGATGGCACCGAACAGCCTGCCGCCTTCGCCAGCTTTGGCCTTTAGAGTCAATGTCAGCTCGTCCAGCTTTTTGCCCAGCTGAACGGCTTCCTCTTTCTCCTGATCCTTGCGGCGCTGCTCAGCAGCTGCCTGATTCTCCAGAGTCTTCACATTACCTTCAGTAGCCGGGCGAACCAGTCCACGCGGCAGCAGGAAGTTGGCTGCATAACCCTCTGATACCTCTTTGACTTGCCCCTTTTTACCCTGACCCTTAACATCTTTTATGAAAATGACCTTCATTCGAACAGCCCCTCTTTCGCTTCAATTTCAGCCAGCACTGCAAGCAGTCTGGCTTCTGCTTCCTTGCTTGTTCCTTCTAGCTGAACGGCAGCATTGGACAAATGTCCGCCACCCCCCAGCTTTTCCATAACAACCTGCACGTTCATCCGCCCGAGTGACCGTGCGCTGATGCCAATGAGGCCGTCAGGCCGTTCGCTGATGACGAATGAAGCCACCACGTTCGTCATGCCCAGCAGCGTATCCGCCGTCTGGGCAATCAGCAGTTGAGGAATCTTCATTCCCGGAGCCGTGACAACCAGTGCTATATGATCATACACCATCCGGGCATGTTTGATAATTTCCGCTTTTGAAATGTACTCCTGCAGATCCTCCTTCAGCATACGCTGAATCAGAATTGTGTCTGCACCGACCCGCCGCAGAAATCCTGCCGCTTCAAAGGTACGGGATCCGGTGTGCAGCGCAAAATGTTTGGTGTCCACCGTAATTCCAGCTAGGAGCATTGTAGCTTCCAGCGGGCTGAGCTTGATCTTGTCATGAATATATTGCAGAAGCTCTGTAACCAGCTCGCACGTAGACGAGGCATAAGGCTCCAGATAGACCAGCACAGCATCATTGATGAACTCTTCACCTCTGCGGTGATGGTCAACGACCACTATCCGGCTGGCATACTGTACCAGGCGGGGTTCCATGGTCATCGAGGCCTTATGGGTATCCACCACGATCAGCAGTGTATGCTCCGTCATGATCTGCAGCGCTTGTTCTGTAGAGATAAAAGTTTTGTTCAATTCCTCATCCCGGCGGATTTGCTCCATCATCCGGGTAATTGAAGGATTTGGCGTCTCCATCACAATGTTTGCTTCTACATTGTACATTTGCGCTGCTTTGAGCAGACCGATCGCAGCCCCTACCGCATCGATATCGGGCGTCCGGTGGCCCATGATCAGCACCCGGTCGCTTTCCTGCATCAGATCACGCAGGGCGTGGGCAATAACACGGGCCCGCACTCTCGTACGCTTCTCTGCAGCATTACTCTTCCCCCCATAGAAAGAGAGCCTCTGGCCCGCCTTCACGGCCGCCTGATCGCCACCCCGGCCAAGTGCCATATCAAGACTGGACTGCGCCAGTGCTCCTAGCTCACTGGCCGATTCTGAACCGTAGGCAAGTCCGATGCTAAGCGTCATCGGCACCTTTAGATCAGCAGTCATTTCCCGCACCTCGTCCAGAATGACGAAGCGGCTCTCCTCGAGCGCCTGCAGGCTACGGTGATTAAGCAACATGAGGTACCGCTCCGAAGACAACCGGCGCAGGTATACCTCAAACTGCTTGCTCCACTCTGTAATCTCACTCGCTACCTTGGCGATCAGCGAGGTACGCTGCTGATCGTCCATGCCCTGTGCTGCTTCATCCAAGTTATCCATCATCACGATGCCGATCGCAAGCTTCTCTTCTTCGTAACGTTCGCGTAGCACCACAAGCTCAGTGATGTCATACAAATACAGCATTCGCTCACTAGGGATTACGACGACCTGATAATAACGTTCATCGACGGCAATCTCCTGACGAATATCCTTCAGACTGTTATCTTTGGAGACCTCCCTCTTAACTGGCACATGGCTGGCAAGAGAAGGTACGATGTCGGGCAGCAATTCCTCCATTGCCTCCCCAACCAAAGACTTGCGGGAGAAAATATCACCGGCACTGCGGTTGTTCCACTCTACTTTCCGGTCCTCACTGTACAGAATAATACCGAGTGGAAGCATACCGACCGCTTCCCCCTCCACGCGCTTGATGCGAAAGGATAGCCCATTGATATATTCCACCAAATTCCGGCGGAACGAGAGTTCTGCCTGCAGCATAGAGAAGCAGAGGGTCCCGGCCAGAAACAGACTGGCGACACCAATAACCCAATTATAGACACTGACTACTATAATCAGCAGCAGCAGCAGCATAAACGCCCATACGGTATGATAGCCGTGCCAGCGTCTTTGCAGAAATTTTGGCATGAGCTCTCACCCTATCGTTTCGATTTCGTCACAAGCTCGCGCAGCGGGAACGCCAGGTCGACTATACCGATGATCCACAGCCCCGGCATAAAAATAACGGGAATCGCCAGCAAGAGTGCCACAACCTTACTCCATTTCCGCTCATAGACCAGGAAGAAAAGGAACCCGATGGTCTGAATGATAAAACCTATCCGTAATAGCGGCAGCAGATTGTCCGAAATCATCGGCATGAATCCGCTGTCTGATCCCCCAAACATAAGGCTAAGCACTACACCCAACAGATAATACCAGATGAACGATCTTGGAAGTCTCCAGTCACGGGCTGGCTTCATTCGCGGAACTGCATATTCCATGCTATTCAGAATCGGACGGACAATGGAATGCGTGATCACGGCTATCATGAACGAGCTGATGATCAAGGTCATCGGGATAATCTGAACGGTCATATGGCTAATCGTACTGACATCCTCGGAAGAGAGCTTCAATTCGGAAATCAGAGGATTGCTGGCCCCCAGCTCCGACAGCGGTGAATTCACCATCTGCAGCACATCATTCACATAGGTGGTAAGGTCGAAATTGAATAATGCGGTTCCTAACAGCAGCAGCAACAGAAACTCACCAAGAATGGTGATCATTCCGGCGAGCAGTGTCGACATCGCTGATGAACGTTTCTTGTACCAGCGCCCCATCACTAGTGCGGGTATCAGGAAATAGACCGCTATCAAGACATAGACGGGTGTGATCAGACCGACAATCAGCAGCACAGGCAGAATATGGAGAATGAACTGCTTGGTATTCAGAGTAGTAAATAGCACTACTGCCGGAATAATCATAAATAACGTAGTGATAATGAGCAATGGGGTTGATAATGAGAGCAGCAACAGCAGATACGCTATGCTCCATGCCACCGATGTCCAGCGAAATTTCAACAGTATTCACCTCTTACGCATATGTTCTTCTAATGCAGATATATCCTGGTACCATTCTTCCAATTGATGCCCTTCCTGCCTGTGTTTTCTAAGCTTTTCAATCAGAAGATCGTCGAGTTCACGATAGGGGATTCCAAGTCTGCGGCCCAAAATATAAGAGCTCATAATCAGACTGGCCAGACTGTCTCCCACACGCGCAGTGCTGCCTTCCCAGAGCGCTTTGAACAACCGTGAGACTTGATCAATAACTTCGGTCTTCAACCATTCAATTACCTTGGCGCGTTTGGCTACATCCAAATCCTTCGGCACATTGGGCACAGTCTCTCTACCTCCGGCAAAAAGCATTATTCTCCATTATAGCATAAATAATTCCCAGCTACACGGGACGTCCACCGTCCCAGAAATACTCGCTGTATTTTCAAAAAAGGCCCGCATTCCGTGCTCGCCGGAAATACAGGCCTTGATCCATACTGCCTAAGGTCGTAAAACTAAATAAGAAGTCCTACACCGATTCCTGTGACTGGCGTGAAACAACCTTTTCACAATACTCAATAATTTGACTCCGGCGAACGATACCAATGAACCGGTTCATGTCATCAACAACAGGCACAAAGTTCTGCACCTTGGCTAAATTGATTAGATCCTCCATATCCGCATCAATGGATACCGGCAGATTATTCATCCGCAGCGGCACATCCTTCAGCAGAAATTTGGAAGCATTTTCGAACGTCACCGCCCCACCCGAATCCTTCATATACCAGAGCAGGTCGCCTTCCGTTACTGTTCCTGCATATTCCCCGTTCCGGTTCAGAATCGGTACAGCCGTATAGCGGTGAAACTCCATCCGTTCCAGAGTCTGGCGCAGCGTTGAATCGAGGGTCACGCACGCCACCTCCTGTTTCGGAAGTAAAAAAAACGCAATATTCATCTCTTGATCCTCCTCAAAGAGTTCCGAAGGAATTATTATGCCTTACCCTTTCCTTGAAGCAAGGGCCATCCGTAATTATACGTCTTTAGCCAATCATTCGTTCCATTTTATTATAACATGAGAACAGTAAGCAGCAGCCATTAAGATTGCGTATGGCTGCTGCTGTCATTGCATATTCTTTTACGAAGGAATTATTGCGCTGCAGATGTGGCCGCAGGCTCCAGTGCATTTTGCGCTTTGCCCGGTTCGATTAATTGATCCACCGGAGTGCTGGCATTCATCCAGTTGTCGATCATCGCTTTGGCTTCAGTCAGGTCCTCTTCATCAACGATATCATAATACACACCGCCAATACGTTCACCCTCACCCATCACGGTAAAACTGGAAATATCCATATCTTTTCCGCCCATGAATTTTCTGGCCAGACTAATGATTGTAGACGGTGCAATATCCGTCTTGAAATTGTCGCCCATGATATCCAGCAGCTCGGGGATGTTCCCGATCTGGCTAATGGACAGCATCTTGTTCGCAACCACATCAATGAATACCTGTTGCCGTTTCGTACGGTTAAAGTCACTGTCTTCACGGTAGCGCGTATAGTTGAGGGCCTCTTCACCATTATAATTGGATTTGCCGCCTTTAATAGTGAATTTCTCATGATCCTTACCCTTGTTCACAATGTCTTTTTTGATCGGCAGCGGTACACCGCCAATGGCATCAACCGCATCCTTTAGGCCTTGGAAATTTATGGTGGCATAATATTGAATGTTATGTCCAAGCAGGTTCTCCAGCGTATCCTTGGCCATCTTCTGGCCCCCGAACGCATAGGCATGCGTAATTTTATCCTTTTTGTTGTCATCGTGTCCGATGATCTCGGTGTACGTGTCCCGTGGAATAGAGATCAGTAGAATTTTATAATCTTCAGGCCGGATAACCGCGTAGATCATCGTATCAGAACGGGCCGTTTCATTTTTACGCTGGTCCGTACCCAGCAGCATTAGAGAAAACGGGTCACTTTTGTACACAACAGGTTCGGGTTTTACCGTAGTATTCCCATCATTGACTAGAGGCTGGTAAGATTTCTGGGACAGCTTATTCTCGACCCGATCCGACAAAAATAGATCAAAGGCCAGTACCGCCAGCTGTTTTTGGAACAGGAATCCTCCACCGATTAATACTACAAGTGCAGCAATGATGATGATATATCTTTTCTTTATTTTTTTGATTTTTTTCATGATTTTTTGATTCCTTCTTTATGGTGGAATGGTTATATGATTGCTTGCGATCTATTTACAATGCTTGCCTGGAGCGCACCAAGCAGTCATGGCTGTGCTTTTCTTGGCTGTTAAGATTATGGCCGATTCAGTATTATTATGTTTCCCCCCTTTCTGGAAATCGGGTCATGCTAATTGTAGAATAAACATGGAAAACGGCTTTGACACATAAACAATATTTCTATTGTAATCACTTGCCGCTAAAAAAGAAACAACAAATAACGACAAGTTTAGTACTGGAGCTACTTGCATTCCCTAAAGTATATGACGAGTGAAACTTCATTTTGATGCAGAATTAATAAAAAAGAAGCAAAACTACAGGGTCCGCCTTCAATAGGCAACGGCTCCTGAGCTTTGCTTCCAATCACTTCTCTTCCTTAATCCACCAAGTCTGTGGCTCAATAATAGTGCTGATGGAATTCACCCGTACGTTCTGCAGACGTTTGTTAACGGCTGTAATATTCGTGCGCTCGGCAAAAAAGATCATCGGCACTTCCTCATTGATTAATTTCTGCCATTCATAGTAGACCTGCTTGCGGTACTCTTTATCAAAGGATTTGATTCCTACGCCTTCGCGGATCAATTCTTCACTACGCTTTGAACTGTACCGCGGATAGTTCCACAAGTCAGTCGCTCTCCATAAACCGGAGGGATCAGGATCGCTGGCCAACCCCCATACTCCATTAAACAGCTCAACTGAGGGATCATCATTTTCTACGGCTTCATAAAAATCATTAAGCTCCTTAAGCTTGCCTCCGTTCAGCCGGACATTCAATCCGACATCGCGCCAATTCTGGAGAATGGCCTGCGTTTTTGCTTCAGCGGTTGTTGTTCCGGTCATCGCATCGTAGTTAATTATAAAAGAATGCCCTTTGGGGTCTTCACGCAATCCATCGCCATCCCTGTCCACATAGCCGGCTTCGTCCAGGAGTGCCTTTGCTGTACCGGGGTTGTAGTCATACGTATTGATTTCGGCATTGGGGATCTTAGCCCAGCTTGAGCTGGAAACCGGAGTTTCAATCAGACTGCCAAGACCATAGGAGTACTGGTCAATAATCCCCTTCCGATCAAGTGCGTAATACATGGCCTGCCGCAGACGCTTGTCGGCGAACTTGGGGTTATCCATGACAATCTGCTGGGTTTCCTTATCCCAAGACCCAAATTTGAATCCTATGTATTCGTAAGATAGCTCCGGAGATTCCAGTACCTCCACCTGGTCCAGCTGCTTCAGCGATGCATAGGCATCACGCGGGGCTGAAGCTATGTCCACTTGATTCTCTTCAAGAAGATTCACGATTTCCTTATCATCAAACACTTTATACTGCACTCCGTCCAAGAGAGCCTTCCCTTGATAGTAATTATCAAATCGCTTCATCTCCACAAGCTGCCCGGGCTGGATGTTTGTCACCTCAAAGGGGCCAATCCCGATAGGATGCTTCCGCACCGGATCGCTGTCCGGCATATCCTTCACTGCGATTCCGCTGAAAACCTTTTTATTCATCGGGTAGGACCACAGGTTGTCCAGTGCATTTACCCGAACTCCATTCATAGTAATTCTTAGGGTATAGGGGTCAATCACTTTTATCCCGCTGATCTCCTTGGCTTCCCCTTTATGATAGGCTTCTGCGCCCTTAATCATTTCTACACTGTAGTACCGTGACCCTGTATATTCCGGGCTGGCAATGGTCTCTAGTGCAAACTTCCAGTCCTCTACAGTTAACTCATCGCCATTATGCCAGCGGACACCCGCCTTTATTTTGAAGGTGAATACGGTGTGGTCGCCTGATTCCTGCCAGGAGGCAATGCCCGGAACGGTGGTTAAGTCATCATTTACCTTGAACATGGATTCTGTCATAAACTCCAATACCTGAAAATCATCTTCACCCTCATAAAAAGCGGGGTCAAACAACCCTTGGAACGGAGAGGAGTAGCCATAAGTGATGGTTCCCCCAGCTACAGGAACTTCTGACGTATTATTCGAAAGAATTCCATAGGAAAGCCGCTCAGAGCTAATACCGCTGCAAGCGGACAGCATCATAGCCATCGCCAGCACCAGTGTGCCATATCTGCGCTTCATCATATCATTCTTCCCTTCTTCCATTGTAAGCGCTATCTAAAGATCATCTTATTAATCATTTATATTCTCATTCTTTACAGCCTTTATAGACTATAATATTGAGGATAACCAATAATCAGTCTAAAGTGAAGCACTTAATTCAACTTCATACCCTATTCACCCTTATAGTAACATCCATACTTTTGGAAAAAAGCCTGCCCAAGGGGCAGGCCTTTGCATTGTCAGCTGCGGTTACTCGTCCTTCTCCTCATGAACAATAGTGAGACCTTCCACATGCTTTTTTCGCATTAGCTTACGCTTTTTCCGAGTTTCCTTACTCTCAAAAATAATATCAAAATCATATTCCTCCGGGTAGAGCTCTTCTTTAGAGAGGTATGGTTTGAGACGTTTATGGTTGAATTTCATTTTTTGCTTTTGAATCATTACGCCAACCATTCCCATTCCGTCTCTTGCCTCAAAGACGATTCCTGTTCTGCCCAGTGGCTTCACATACACCGCATCTCCTACTTCAAAATCTTTCTTCTGTTCCTTGCCATCACCTGTTTGAGCAGAGTTTGGGTCTCCTGATAAGTCCTTTGTCATTCCTGCAGAAACACTTGAATCCAGGTCTTTCTCAAGGAAATCATTCCCTTCCACATGGTTGAACCCTTCCCCTGATTTGCCCTGTCCTGAACGGTTAAAGTTATTCCAGTACCTTTTATCCCTGTCCACTTCATGCTGCCCTTCTACAAGCTGCTGCGAGCGCCGGATGACAGACTCGGGGATGCCCAATTTCTCGGCAATTTGCAGGGCATAACTTTCACCTGCTTCACCAATAGTCAACTGGTAGATCGGTTGCAGCGTATTCTTGTCAAACTCCATCCGCGCATTTTGGAATCCGCTGGTGGATGCGGCGAAGACTTTAAGTTCATTAAAGTGAGTAGTAACTATAATATTAGCCCCTTTACGGTTCAGTTCCTCAAGAATTGCAATCGAAAGCGCGAATCCCTCTCCAGGGTCCGTACCCGCCGCCAGCTCATCAATCAGCAGCAGCACACCCTTGCCCGCATCTCTAAGCATCCCCTCTATACTCTTCATCTGGGCTGAAAAAGTACTCAGAGACTGTGTCAGACTCTGTCCGTCGCCAATCACACTAATGACATCCGAGAACACAGTGAAGTCGCTGTCTGGTTCTACAGGAATTAGCAGCCCTGATTGAACCATTAGGGTTAGCAGCCCCAACGTTTTGAGCACTACTGTTTTACCGCCTGTATTAGGTCCGGTGACGATCAGTGATTTGTAGCCATTACCGAATTCCAGACTAACTGGAATCATCCCTTCCAGCTTAGGGTGCCTGCCCCCATTCATCCTCAAGTAACCGTGGTCATTCAGGGCAACGTTTCTTGCACCCATTGTTCGCGCATATTTGGCTTTGGCGAAAATAAAATCATAGTTGCCTGTAATTTCAATATTCAGCCGCAGCGCAGCCTGTTCCTTCTCCAGAAGCCCTGTCAGCATGCTTAGTATCTGCATCTCTTCCCTAGCCTCCTCAGCTTCCAGTAATTCGAGCTCCCCCTGCATGGAGGCGATCTCATAGGGCTCTACAAATACGGTCTGCCCACTGGTTGACTGATCCAGTACTGCTCCTTTTACCTGCTTGTGATACTCCCGCTTTACAGGAATTACATACCGCCCACTGCGCATACTGACGAGGTTTTCCTGCAGGATTCCCTGATGCCTCGACATTACAGCTTCTATCTTCCTCTGCAGGCGGTCCTTGGCTACAGCCAATCGTTTCCGAACCCGTTCCAGCCCTTTACTGGCGTGGTCATCAATGCCCCCCAGACGTATACAGCGTTCAATCTCCTCCCGCACATCCCTCAGCTCTTCAAGAGAAGCCGCATAGGAAGCAATCCGCGGAGCCGTCTGCTCCTTGGCCTTCATATATTTGCGCAGCTGGCTGCAGCTCTGCAGAAACACCGATACTGCCATGAAATCCTTCTCGCTATACAGATATCCTGTTCCCAGCAGCGACATTAGGTTCTCCATTCCCTCCAGGGAGGGAATCGGCACGCTCGCCCCTCTTTCCAAAAGCTCCTTCGCCTCAGCAGTTTCGTCCAGCGCCCTGTGAATGGCCGGAAGATAGGTCATAGGCTCAAGGCCGCTTACCGCCTTTTTCCCTTCATATGATACGGTGTGACGTCTTAGATCCTCTCTCATTTCCTCATATTCCAGGGTGATCTGGCTTTGTGTATTCATTATTTAGTGTTCCTCCTTTATTCCTCACCCGAACGTTCAGGCGGGTTGCTGATCTGTCCGTAACGCAAAAAAGGGCAAAGACTGCCACTACGGCTGTCTTTGCCCTCATTCACTGCTGCTGCCCACTTTGTGCTTCAGGCTGAATTTCCTCCTGTGGAGAAAATTCAGCCTGAAGACAGAAAAAACCGTGCTGCAAGAGCACGGTTTAATCACAAAGAGAACATTAGCCGTAAAGAGGCCATATGACGCTTCGCGTGTGTCCTTAACTAATTCATTCACCTTCCCAGAAGCACGAGCACATTCCTGCCGGACATACTCAAACACAGCCGCCTATATGCTATAGAACAGGCCTTGTGCAGCTTACGGGTTAGATGATATGAAATTGCTTAGTTAAGAACGCTCACCAACATCAAAATTTCCCCTTTTGTTATAGGATACCTGTAATTTACTACATTCTGTCACCTTCGTCAATTCCCTGCACAATAAACAGAAGCAGCCCTGACATATAAAAAAGCAGCCGGCTAGGCCGGTTGCTTCATGAAACGTCCTATTCCGTTGTGTAAGGCAGCAGCGCGATTTGACGCGAGCGTTTTACAGCAATGGTAAGAGCGCGTTGGTATTTTGCACTTGTACCTGTTACACGACGCGGCAAGATCTTTCCGCGTTCGCTGATGAACTTCTTCAGAAGCTCAGTGTCTTTATAGTCAATGTGAGTAATCTTGTTCACAGTGAAGTAGCACACTTTTTTGCGCTTGTTGCGTCCACCACGACGTGCCGGTCTTTTGTCGTTGTCTCCGCCTTCTCTTTGTTTGAAAGCCATGTCAGTTCAGTCCTTCCTTATTAAAATGGCAAATCATCGTCCGATATATCGATCGGTTTTCCATCGCCCGAAAAAGGATCTTGAGTATTGTTGTTACGCGAGAAATTATTGTTATTTCCGCGTCCACTGTTACCGCCGCCACCATAGGATGGTTCTTCGGGTACATTTCCGCCACTTGGCGCATTGCCACCTTCACGATTCTGCGAGGATTCCAGGAAACGGACATTATCGGCAATAACTTCAGTAACGTATACACGTTTTCCTTCGTTATTCTCATAATTCCGTACTTGGATGCGGCCTTCCACGGCTGCCAGACGTCCTTTGCGCAAGTAATTGGCACAGGTCTCAGCCAGCTGTCTCCAGGTTACTACCGGGATGAAGTCCGCTTCGCGTTCACCGTTCTGGCCCGTAAAGTTGCGGTCTACGGCAAGCGTAAACTGCGTTACGGCAACACCAGCGGGAGTATAACGAAGTTCCGGGTCACGGGTCAACCGACCGATCAGAATGATACGGTTCAACAATTCAATCCCCTCCTTATAAGCGATTCGTTACAAAGCTTGTCAAGATCTTAGGCAACGTCGTTCGTAATGAGATAACGAATGACTTCGTCGGAAATCTTCATGAGACGTTCCAATTCGGTAACAACTGCAGGTTCTGCAGTAAAGTTAACCAAAACAAAAACGCCATCACGGAATTTCTTGATCTCATACGCAAGACGGCGTTTACCTTGCACATCGTGCTTTGTAATTTCTCCGCCGTTGGAGATGACGCCTTGGAATTTTTCGACTGCTGCTTGAACGGCTTCTTGTTCAATGTCAGGACGAATAATGTACATGACTTCATATTTGCGCATAATTTTCACCTCCTTATGGTCTGCGGCCCCTAATCACGTCAGGAGCAAGGAACGAGCACAAACATAGACTCGCACCAAATTAATATACCAAATTGCCCTAAGGAGTGCAAGTTATTTTTATCAAGAAGGCCATTGGGTACTTTTTAGGCTACATGAACAGACATCGATCCGAGCATAATAACACCGCAATTACTCACTCTATCCAAGGAGGAATGGTCCAATGGGCGAACAAACCGAATACGAAAAAGGCGATAAGGCCCCAAATCCCGGAATCTACACAGAGGTTGGCGAAGCACGAAGCTTCCATACCCAAATTCAGAATCCAAAACGAATTGAAATGAAGAGGGGTGACACCTTTCCGGAAACCTCAAATAAAGACCGCAAGTGGAAAAAGGTTGAAAAAGCCCGGGTTCATTAATTTTTACATCACATGTATAAAAAAAACCTCATGAGACATACTATTCTCAGGCAGTACAAAAGAGAGGTGTGGTTCCGTTGGACGTCGTAGACGAACACAATCACAAGGATTCTGAATCAGCATCTATTGTAAGTCGGGGAGAGTAAAGGCTTCCTCTTAAAAAAGGGATAAGCCTGGCAAAACCTGCATCACTTTAGCGGCTATAGACAGATTAAATCCGAACGTTATCCATGTACTGCCTCTTGAGAGGGACCTGAAAGGGTCCCTCTTTTGTTTGTCGTTTGAATTGACATTACATACAATAAAAAAACCCCGTTATGTCAACGGAGGTTCTAAGTGTTAATGTATGTAGTACTGAAGTGGCGGAGAGGGTGGGATTCGAACCCACGCACGCTGTGACACGCCTAACTGATTTCGAGTCAGCCCCCTTGGGCCTCTTGGGTACCTCTCCGCAGCAAGAATTATTGTAGCATGCGAACTTCACTTTTGCAAGTCTAATTATTCACTGGCTTCTCCTGCGGCTGAACGCAACACCTTTTTCATGTTTTTCTCGAACTTTGCACGGGGAATGAGAACACTATGATGACAACCGGTACATTTGATCCGGATATCCATTCCCATGCGAATGATCTCCATTTCATTGGTGCCGCAAGGATGCGGCTTTTTCATGAGAACAATATCACCAAGCCCAAAAACCTTCCGTTCCATTACTGACCCTCCTCTTCTCCCTCATGGGTAGCGGCTAACTGTCTGCTCAATCTAGCTTCTGCCGAACTACGTCCCCTCTGCGCCGCCTCCATGCCTTCCACTTCCATTGCAGCCGTAGCAGCACTTGCAGCCCGTTCAGCCTCCTCACGTGCCTCCTGCTCAGCCTTAGCAGCCTCTAGGGCACTCTGCTTCTCCAGCGCCTGCTTTATATCGCTCTGGATCTGCCGCTCTGCAGCATCTCTGGCATTCGGAAGACAATTGGCCGCTACCCGAATCACATACTCGGAGGTGCTCATGGATTGAATCCCCAGAACTTTCGGATAGGCAACGACATTGGGATTCCTCTCCTCTATCCCTTTCAGAGCTTCGCCGATCATAGCCAGCGTCTCTTCAAGCCCCCGTTCAATCTTCACCGGAACATCTACAACCGCCAAAGCATTGGCCAGTGAATAGTTCGTGACATTGATTATGGTGCCATTTGGGATAATGTGTACTTCCCCAGTACTGCTAAGCAATCTTGTCGTTCTAAGACCAATCATCTCTACGGTCCCTTTGTAAGTTCCTGTCTGGATTACATCACCAACAGCGAACTGGTCCTCAAAAATAATAAAGAAGCCCGTGATTACATCCTTGACCAAACTTTGTGCTCCAAAACCGATGGCAAGTCCGACGACACCAGCCCCTGCCAATAGTGGACCCAGATTAAAGTGAAATTCGGAAAGCACCAGCATAATCATGACAAAATTACAGATGAACGTAACCACATTCTTCAGCAACCCGCCTACCGTTGAGAACCTGCGGCTATCCCCTAATAGTTTTCCTCGTGTCTCCCTTTCCATCGACCGGTCAATCACCTTAGAGACAACCTTTATAATAACCCGGGTCAAAATGAAGATTAAAAGAATACGCAATCCTGCAAATAACACATTTGCCCACATTTCCGCATCTGTTACCACATTCCACACCTTATCTTTGAACTGTACTGCATTTTGCACAGCCTTGTCCGTTGTCATCGTCTCCAGGATCGACCTATTCATCCAACCCCTCCTTTTCTCCGATTAATTCGTACCCGTCACTCTCTTTTGCTCTGAAAATCCCGCGCACTTCAACATTCTGTTCCTTTACAATCTTGCGGACCTCTCCCAGTGCTCCCCGAAAGAATTGGATCGACATTGCACACCCGGCAGTAATCTCTTTCGGAGTGGGGAAAATATCAATTTCGATTTCCGCATATTCAAGCAGCATTTCAGCACGCAGCGCCTGTTGGGTAGAGTCAAAGGCAATCAGCAGTTCCTCATTCATGTGCAAGCCTCCTTTTGGGTTTATCGTCCTATCTCTATCGAGTGAAGTATAAAAAACATTTTTCATCCATATACTAGGATCATCAGCAGGCTCTCGAACCTATATAACCTCTGGCATATCTGCTGGTATTTTCACATACGCTCCGTCTCAGAAAGGAAGATCATATGAATTATTCTTCTAAAGCTGCCTCATTGCCGGAACCGTCCTGTTTAAAAATATCACATGCGGATCCCAATATCTATTCTGCCATTACACATCGGCTGTTATTTCATTTCTCCCGCACCCACTCGGATACACCAATCATAATAGTCTGTGTGGGTACAGACCGCTCAACCGGCGATTCGCTCGGTCCGCTTGTTGGAACCGCATTAGCCCGCTTTCACAGTCCCTTGTTTCATTTGTATGGCACCTTAGACGAGCCTGTACATGCTGTGAATTTAGAAGAAACTCTTACTCTCATTCACGAAAAACACAAGCATCCATTTATCATCGGCATTGATGCCTGCTTAGGCCATTCCACCAGTGTCGGATGTATTCAGGTCGTCGAAGGTCCACTGAGACCCGGAGCGGGGGTTAACAAGCAACTTCCTCCTGTCGGAGATATCCACCTCACCGGAATTGTGAATGTCGGCGGATTTATGGAGTATTTTGTCCTGCAGAACACAAGATTAAGTCTAGTCATGCGGTTGTCGGACATCATTGCCTCCAGCCTCTATTCCGCCTTAAGACAATGGAATCTTCATGCTAGATCTGCTGCGACGCGAGAGCAATAACTTCCTTTTCTTCGGGTGACAGCGGATATTGCGATTCTCCGCCCTCAAGAGGCTTAGAGTAAATATATGAATTTTCACGGTTATGAAGACTAGTCAAGACAACTCCACTCCGGTTGTCGTCAATGATGGCCATCGAGAAGCTCAGGTCATTCCCGCGCTCTCCAAAAGCATTGTATCGTTTCACTGCAACCTTTGACTTCATGCCTCGGAGTTTGACCTGTGCCGCCTCAATCATTGTCTTGTGCTCCCGCTGGGTTTCTTCCAGCATGTCACCCTGGTTTCTTAGATCGATTAATAAACTTTCCAGGTCTTCCACACCATTCCCGGTCATCATTGCCTCATATTTCCGACGCATTTTACGAATCCTTGTTCCCTGAACAATTAATACAATTACCAGCACCATGATAATCAATGCAAATCCCATGATGAACACCGATAACTGCTCAGTAATCACTTCATTTAATTCCGACATGTACAGACCATCCTTCTGTATAAATATAAGTGTAAATATATTCCGTATTCAATCATCTTACTACCTCTTTTTCACACATGACCATGCTATAGCAATGAGGACAATATGTGTTTGCTCGATATACTATTTTTTCTGTCCATACATTTCTGTCATTGCAATCAGAATTCTGTGAACATCCTCATCTGTTGAAGTGACACCGACGCTTGCTCTTACGGCCCCACTTTTGAGCGTTGATGCAGCTTTATGGGCTAGCGGAGTACAATGCATTCCTGCTCGTACAGCAATATTATGTTTACGATCGAGGCGATGCGCAATATCTGCAGAATCCTCCCCCTCTATGACAAAGGATACTATCCCACTTCGTTCCAAGCCTATTCCCGGCCCGAGCAGCTTCATTCCAGGAATAACAGACAATCCTTCCATGAGCTTCTGGGTCAACTCCCATTCCTGACGGTGAATGTTCTCCGTACCCAGAGACATCACCTTTGTCACTCCTGCCAGCAATCCGGCTATCCCTACCCCGTTTTGAGTTCCTGCCTCATACCGATCCGGACGCACTGTAGGCTGTTCGCTATTTTCGGATTGACTCCCAGTGCCCCCATGCATTAGAGGGATCAGGTCCAGCTCTGGCGCTATATACAACCCTCCGGTACCCTGTGGCCCCAACAACCCTTTATGTCCTGGAAATGCAAGCAGATCTATATTCATTTTTTTCACATCAATAGTTAATGAACCTGCACTTTGAGCAGCATCCACCAGAAAGACTGCACCCTTCGACTTGGCAATATCTCCAATCTCACCTATAGGCAGAATACTTCCTAACAGGTTAGAGCTGTGATTGCATATCACCATTTTTGTATTAGACTTAAAGGTTCTTTGCAATTCGAGCAAATCCACTTGTCCATCACGATCGACCTTAACATAATCAATGGATATGCCCAGGGTTTGACGCAAAAATTCCAAAGGCCTACGCACGGAATTATGTTCCGTCATTGTTGTAATAACATGATCCCCTGCTTGAAGTGTACCCTTAATGGCCATATTTAGCCCCATTGTAGTGTTGTGTGTGAAGGCAATATTTTGGGCATTGGAGACAGAAAAGAGTTCAGCTAGTTTACTGCGCGCCCTCACAAGTACACGCCCGGCTCCTATGGCCAATGAATGATTCCCACGTCCGGCATTCGCTCCAGAATTTTGCAGTGCGTCCATCATGGCCGATCCAACCTCAAGCGGTTTTGGCCACGAGGTTGCCGCGTGATCCAAATAGACCAATTCCTCCATTCCCACACCCTCCACCCTTTCATCAAAAAACATACCCCTCCATATCCGTTTTAAGGGATATCTCAGGATATGTTTTCAGCACAGATATCCATATCAGTTGCCCAATAGTTCCAATAACCTTTCCAGGTCTTGGGCACTGTAATAGTTCAATTCTATTTTCCCTTTTTCTTTACCCTGTTTGATTTTAACTGTTGTTTTGAATCTCTCACGCAACAACTCTTCAACATTATCAATATACGGATCACGCTTTACTATTTTCGCTTTAATTGCCCCAGTTGGTTTACGGTCCAAATTCTTAACAACCTCTTCCAACTCTCTAACGCTCCATTGCTGTTCCACACATTGTTCCGCCAGTTGTTTAACGGTTTCAGGGTCTTTGAGTGCCACAATAGCTCTGGCATGCCCCATGGAAATTGTTCCACGTGAAACATATTCCTTCACCTCTTCCGGCAAAGAAAGCAGACGCAGGAAATTAGCAATATGCGATCTGGATTTTCCCACCTTTAAGGAGAGTTCTTCCTGGGTAAGCGCGAATTGGTCCATCAATCCTTGATAGGCAACCGCAATCTCCATTGCATTCAAGTTTTCACGCTGCAAATTCTCAATAAGCGCAATTTCCATAACCTGCTGGTCACTTAAACTGCGGATAACTGCCGGAATTGTTGCTTTACCGCAAAACTGTGATGCTCTAAATCTCCGCTCGCCGGCAATGATTTCATAGCCTTTGAGAACGCTTCGAACAATAATCGGCTGTATGACTCCATGCTGTCTTATCGATTCAGCCAATTCCTGGATGGCCTCTTCATTGAAGTCCTTACGCGGTTGATAAGGGTTCGCACGCAATTGCGCTAAAGGGATCTCCACAACCTTATCATCTTCGTTGATGGACAAGGAAGGTATTAATGCATCGAGGCCTTTCCCTAAACGCTTACTCATAAGAAATCACTTCCTTTGCCAACTCCAGGTATACTTCTGCACCTTTGGAGCGATTGTCGTAAGTAATAATAGATTGCCCGTGTGAAGGAGCTTCACTTAGTCTCACATTACGCGGAATAATTGTTCTATACACCTTTTCCTGGAAATACTTTTTCACTTCCTCGATAACCTGAATCCCCAGATTGGTTCTGGCATCCAGCATTGTCAAAAGCACTCCCTCAATTTTGAGATGAGGATTAAGATTTTTCTGAACCAGACGAACCGTATTCAACAGTTGGCTCAAACCCTCCAGTGCGTAATATTCACATTGAATTGGAATGATAACAGAATCAGCTGCGGTTAATGAATTTATGGTAAGGATGCCCAATGACGGAGGACAGTCAATAATAATATAGTCGTAATTCGACTTTACAGCATTTAAAGCCTTTTTCAGCTTTAGCTCTCTGGAAATAGTGGACACTAATTCAATTTCCGCACCTGCCAATTGGATAGTAGCTGGAATAATATGGAGGCCGTCAATTTGTGTCTCTAATATCGTTTCTTGGGGATTCGCTTCATTGATAAGAATATCATAAATGCAATTTGCTACATCCGCTTTGTTGATGCCAACGCCGCTTGTAGTGTTTCCTTGTGGGTCGATATCAACAAGAAGCACTCTTTTTCCTAAAGTAGCCATTCCAGCACCTAAGTTTACAGAGGTTGTTGTTTTACCAACACCACCTTTTTGATTTGCTATAGCAATAATCTTGGACACTAATTTCACCTCGAATTGTTAGGAAGAATCATCTTGTAGGTCGTGAGTTGTAGCGGCACTAACCGCCTGCTGAGCTATGGCATCAATTTCACGAAATATATAAGCAAATATACGGATAACACTCACATTTTGGTTTTTTGACAATACTCCGGTTCAGGTCACAGAAAAGGCGGCCAATCACCTCAGGGCCGCCTTCAGCTTGTTGAAACCAATTATCGTTTTGGAATTTGAATTACAATCTCATAATGGTCACCGCGGTCGTTTTCAGAGGTTTTAATCTCCATTCCTGAACCAGAAACCATATCTATGGATTGACGAATTGTATTAAGAGCGAGACGAACATCCTTAGTGTAGGAAATTCGTTTTGATTTTTTGGTTTGATTAACTGCTTTATAGAAGGCAATACGTGCTTCCGTTTGTTTCACGTTCAACCCTTTGGAAATGATCTCCCCCAGAACCTTTAGCTGCATTTCAACAGTATCCAGCGACAGCAGTGATCTTGCATGTCGTTCTGTAATTTGTCTTTCCATTAATGCTGTTTTCACTTGTTCAGGAAGATTTAGTAAACGGATTTTGTTGGCAATGGTTGATTGACTCTTGCCAAGCCGCTGCGCCAGGCTCTCTTGAGTCAGCTGGTGAAGATCAATTAATTTCTGGTATGCAATAGCCTCTTCAATTGAGGTCAAGTTCTCACGCTGCAAATTCTCGATTAAAGCAATAGAAGCAGCCTGTGAATCATTAAACTCACGAATAATAGCCGGGATCGTTTCCATCCCTAGTTTTTTAACTGCTCGCCAGCGTCGTTCTCCTGCAATGATTTCATATTGAGAATCACGTATACGAACAACTATCGGCTGGATAACACCATGAGTTTTGATAGTTTGACATAGCTCGTCTATCTTGTCGTCATCAAAAATCGTCCGGGGCTGATAAGGACTACTGATGACCTCATGAACCGGGATCTGTTTGACCTCTTCTCCGCTGCTCCGCTCGGTAAATCCAAAAAGCTTGGTGAATTGTTCTTTCATTCCGTTCATAACCACCTAATTTCGTTATAGTACGATCTTCTTGACCTTGCCTAGCGAAAAGCTTATCGTACAGCAAGTAGAAGCGGCTACGCCGTCCTCAAAAGAAGCGTATGCTTCCGGAGCAGCAATATCTACGCATTGCTTTCAGGCACTTATTCAATAAAATAACCTGAAAACCACGCCAGGCTTAAAGCCTTCATGTATTGGAGATTCTGCAGCGATTGAATCACTTACCCATGAAAAGTCTTACTATATTATTCTATCACTTTTTAACCTATAATCCTATTCTCCAATGAGCCCTATTTTTCCTGCATTTCACGCTATTCTCGTCCTAAACAAAAAAACGAACCTTTCCAGAGAGAAAAGATTCGTTATTTGTTCGCTTGAAAATCCCAGGAAATGTTTCACGTGAAACAATTAAATCAATGGAGCTTTAGCAGGTGTTCCTGCTTTGCGTGGGTATTTTGCCGGTGTCGCGCCAGTTTTTTGAATTAAAATAATATGTCTAGCTGACTCTTCAACAGGAAGACTAAATGATTCCACCTTGCGCAGTTCGGCACGTAATTCCTTTAAGCTTCGCTTGGCTTCAGTCAACTCCTCGGTAGAATCATTGCCCTTCATCGCCGCGAAAACTCCATCTTTACGGGTAAAGGGAAGACAAAATTCATTCAACAGCGATAAACGCGCAACAGCTCGTGCTGTTACCAAATCATATGCATCGCGATGAACAAACTCTCGTGATACATCCTCAGCCCTTCCATGAATCAATTGTACATTTTGCAATTCCAATGTATCACAGACGTGCTGAAGAAATGAAATGCGCTTGCTAAGTGAATCTACAATAGTAAGTTTCAAATGCGGGAAGCAAATTTTTAGAGGGATTCCAGGGAATCCAGCACCTGAACCGATATCCGCCAGTTTATTCACATCCTCCATATTCATGAAGAAAGACAGAGAAAGTGAATCATAAAAATGCTTCATGAACACTTGGTCACGTTCAGTTATGCCGGTAAGGTTCATTTTCTCATTCCATGAAACAAGCTCTTTGAAATAAAGTTCAAATTGCTCTAACTGCTTTGGTGTTATTGTGATCCCTTGCTCTTGCAGTAAAGCAGTAAACTGAGCTGCAGTATTATCCATAGATTATCCTTTCGCTGCTGTCACACGGTTATAATGCTCCAAGTGTACAAGGAGTATTGAAATATCAGCCGGGGTTACGCCGGAAATCCGAGATGCCTGACCAATGGAGATAGGAGCAATTTTAGTCAGCTTTTGCCGGGCTTCCATAGCCAGACCATGAATTTCATTATAGTTGATATCGTCTGGAATCTTCTTCTTTTCCATCTTTTGCAGCTTCTCAACATGTTGAAGCTGTTTTTCAATATAGCCGGCATATTTGATCTGTATTTCTACCTGCTCCTTCATATCTTCATCCAAACCTTCAGGAGAAGGTGATACCTGATCAACAAAACTGTAAGTAAGCTCCGGGCGCCGCATCAGTGTCAGCAGGTTGCTTCCATCAACAATAGGCGCCGATTCGTATTCTGAGAGTGTAATGTTGACATCGGCAGGTTTGACTTTGGTTTCCCGAAGGCGCATGATCTCACGCTCTACCCGTTCTTTTTTCTCCAGGAAAGCTTCATAACGCTGTTCAGAAATCAGACCAATATCATAACCAATTGGCGTCAAACGTAAATCCGCATTATCATGTCGAAGCAATAAACGGTATTCTGCACGTGATGTCAGCAAGCGGTAAGGTTCATTGGTTCCTTTGGTAACTAAATCGTCAATTAGAACGCCAATATATCCTTGTGAACGGTCCAGTACAACCGGATCTTTCTCCTGCACCTTGCGGGCCGCATTAATACCGGCAATAACACCTTGTCCTGCCGCTTCTTCATAACCCGATGTCCCGTTGATCTGTCCAGCTGTGAATAGTCCAGGCAGGCGTTTGGTTTCCAGTGAAGGCCACAGCTGAGTTGGAACCATTGCATCATATTCAATTGCATAACCATTGCGCATCATTTCCACCTTTTCCATCCCAGGAATAGAACGCAGGACAGCCAATTGGACGTCCTCAGGAAGGCTGGTGGATAACCCTTGAACATAATATTCAGCTGTGTTCTTACCTTCTGGCTCTAGGAAGATCTGATGTTGGGATTTATCACTGAAACGCACCACCTTGTCTTCAATAGAAGGACAATATCTTGGACCTGTTCCTTCAATAATACCCGTGAACATCGGAGCACGGTGCAGATTATCATTGATGATCTGATGCGTAACTTCGGAAGTGTAAGTCAGCCAGCAAGGCAATTGTTCATTATCAGATGATTTGGTTTCGAAGGAAAAAAACTTTGGCTTCTCATCCCCTGGTTGAATTTCGGTCTTGGAGAAATCGATCGTATCCTTATGCACCCTTGGCGGTGTGCCAGTCTTAAATCGAACAAGATCAAACCCAAGTTCGCGCAAATTCTCAGAAAGTCTAACCGAAGGCTGCTGATTGTTCGGCCCGCTCTCATAAGTCAACTCACCCATGATCACTTTGCCGCGCAGGTAGGTTCCTGTAGTCAGAATGACTGTTTTGCTATGGTATACCGTTCCTGTCTTTGTGATGACACCGGCAACTTTTCCATCTTCAACAATCAGTTCCTCCACCATCCCCTGGCGAAGGGTCAGATTTGGAGTTTTCTCCATCGTTTCCTTCATCGCGTGCTGATAGAGAAATTTGTCTGCTTGTGCGCGTAGCGCATGAACTGCAGGACCTTTACCGGTGTTAAGCATGCGAAGTTGAATAAAGGTCTTATCAATATTCCGGCCCATTTCGCCGCCAAGTGCATCGATCTCACGCACAACATGGCCTTTGGCGGGACCGCCAATGGACGGATTGCATGGCATGAAGGCTACCATGTCCAGATTGATTGTAATCATCAGCGTGCGGCAGCCCATTCGTGCTGCGGCAAGTGCAGCCTCGCAGCCGGCATGGCCTGCGCCAATGACCACTACGTCATAGCTGCCTCCATCAAAGTTCATAGGTGTTACCTCCTAGTTTTTTTGTTTTTATAGTGGATACGCTTATCAAGCGCAGTTATTTCCCCAAGCAAAATTGTGAGAAGATTTGGTCCAAGAGCGAATCAGCAGCTGTATCCCCAATAATCTCCCCGAGCTGCTCCCACGCAAGGCGCACATCAATCTGAATCATATCTATAGGAATATGCATATCAGCAGCCTCGTAGGCATCCTGCAAAGATTTATAAGCCTTTTTGAGCAGAGCAATATGCCTTACATTGCTTACATAAGTCAGATCGCCTGATTCCAGCTTACCTTCAAAAAAGAGCTCAGAGATTGCTTCCTCCAGCTGATCTAAACCTTCCTCCTCCAGCACAGACATTGGAACAATGCTCGATTCGCTAAAATAAGAGAGCAGTCTATCCTTGTCCAAACGGGAAGGTAAGTCCATTTTATTCATGATCACCAATGCTTGTCTACCTTGGATTTGTTCCATTAATGCCAATTCATCCTCATGGAGCTCATCGGCTGAGTTCAACACAAGCAGGATGAGATCAGCATCACTAAATGCTGCCTTGGAGCGCTCAACGCCAATTTTCTCTACTATATCCATAGTTTCGCGAATTCCAGCAGTATCAAGCAGCTTTAACGGGATATTGTTAATCGTTACATACTCTTCTATAACATCACGCGTTGTTCCTGGAATATCGGTTACAATCGCTTTGTTGTCACGGGCCAGTGCATTAAGCAAGGAGGACTTACCAACATTGGGACGTCCGACAATTGCAGTCGTAATACCCTCGCGCAGTATTTTTCCTTCATTTGCCGTCTTAAGCAGTCTGTTGATGCCATCCATAACTTCTGTGCTTTTATCTTTAATAAATTCAGCAGTCAAGGACTCCACATCATGCTCAGGATAATCAATATTCACTTCAATATGAGCCAATGTTTCAATAAGTGTATGGCGGAGTGTGTGAATACGTTCTGACAAGGATCCGCTAACCTGCTTCAGCGCAACCGAAAAAGCACGGTCCGATTTCGAACGGATCAGATCGATTACAGCCTCCGCTTGAGAAAGGTCAATACGTCCGCCCAAAAATGCGCGCTTGGTGAATTCCCCAGGTTCTGCAAGTCGAATATCCTGCTGCAGCAGAAGATCCATCACTCTCCGAACCGAGATCACACCGCCATGGGCGCTTATTTCAACTACATCCTCAGTAGTAAATGAACGTGGTCCCTTCATCACAGTGACCAGCACTTCTTCCATTCGTTCTCCGTCATCAGGACTGATGATATGCCCGTAATGAACGGTATGCGACTCCACCTCTGTGAGCGGTGTCTTACTGCGAAACAATGGAGCCACCTGGGAAATCGCTTGGGGGCCACTGACCCGGATAATCGCTATCCCTCCTTCGCCTAATGCTGTAGATACAGCAGCGATGGTGTCACTAAACATACTCTGTTCACCTCAATTTGTTCTACACTTCAGCTCCGGCTGAATGAATGATTTTGGTCTTGTATTCGAAAAAAACAATGACCCCTTATATTGGTCAAGGAGTCATTGCAGCAATATAGTCTCTACTTCAAAGTGATAACGACGCGGCGGTTCGGTTCTTCACCCTTGCTGAGTGTATTAACCTGCCGGTGGTCCTGTAATCTGGAGTGAATAATCTTCCGCTCTTGAGGAGACATCGGCTCCAGAACAACCTCTTTGCGGGTACGAACAACCCGTCCAGCCAAGCGGTCAGCCAGCTCTTCCAGCGTCTTCTTACGGCGTTCACGGAAATTCTCAGCATCCAGCACAAGCCGGATAAAACTATCGGAATAACGGTTGGCCACAATATTGGCCAGATACTGCAGAGCATCAAGAGTTTGTCCTCTTCTGCCGATCAGCAGCCCCAGGTCCGGACCGGATATTTGTAGAACAGTCGATTCCTTGCCATGAATGATTTCAACTTCCACCTCGAGCCCCATGCTCTTGGCGACATCCACAATGAAATGAACGGCCTCTTGGTAAGCATCCTCTACCGGGTGTCCGGAATCTTGGCGTGGTACACCGCCGGCAGCCTCTGGTTTGCTCTCTCTTGTTGACTGATGAGGCAGTGACGGAGCACTCGCCGCTGATGCCGGTGCGGCTTCGGTAATCAAGGTCAGTTCGACCTTGGCACCCTTCGCACCGATCAATCCCAGGAATCCTCTTGACGGCTGTTCCAATACGTTGACCGTTACCCGGTCCTTGTGAACTCCAAGCTGGTTAAGGCCTCGTTCTACAGCTTCTTCAATGGTTTTCCCTGTCGCGACGACTTTGCTCATTTTGACTTTTTGGCCTCCTTATTTCCTTTGCTGCTGTTGCCTTTCGCAGCAGGAGTAACATCCTTGCGGGCGGAGTTATTCTTACTCTTCACCAGATTGACTTCTTTGGTGCTACCGGTGCCTGCACCAGCAGCAGCAATGGCCAGTTTGGCTTTGTCATTGTTGCGGTACAAGAAATAGTTCTGAATAATGGTGTACAAGTTACTGTAGAACCAATACAGCGGAAGTGCAGACGGGAAGTTGTAGGACATGATGAAAATTAGAACTGGGTATACCATCATCATGAACTGCATAGGGCCCTGCTGCTGTACAGGGTTCATCTTGGTCATCATCCGGGTCTGCAGGAATGTAGTCGCTGCTGCCAAAAGCGGGAGGATGAACAGGTGATCGGGCTTGCCGAGCTGAAGCCACAGGAACGAGTGCTCACGCAGAGACGGGTTATAATAGATCGAATTGTAAAGCGCGATAAAGATCGGCATTTGCACAATCAGCGGCAGACAGCCGGCCATTGGGTTAACCTTGTTCTCCTGGAATAGGCGCATTGTTTCTTGTTGTACCTTTTCAGGCGTATCTTTATATTTTTTCTTAATTTTCTCGAGTTCCGGTTGAATAGCCTGCATCGCACGCGAGCTTTTTACCTGTTTCATCGTAAGCGGCAGGATGATTGTGCGGACAATAATAACCATTACAAGGACGGCTAAGCCATATTGTCCATTAAACCATTTAGCAAAGGTATCCAAGGCTGTGGCAAAATAATAAACCACATTACTCTGCCAGAAGCTTCCGTGCTTCAAATCCTCCGTAGTATGCGTCACAGTTGTTGACGACGGAGAGCACCCCGACAGAACAGCAATCATTAATACCATTACACCGAGGAGAAGAAACCATTTTCCTCGTTTAGTCTTCAATAGAGACACTTCAAAACCCCTCTCTTAAACATTCCATTGCACCGTAAATCATATCATATTTATGAATACAAATAAACAAGCCCATTCTGTCCCTATTACGCTCGTGAAGCCTTGAGCAGCTTGGCTTTGCGAAGCACATGAAGAACGCTTTTCTCCAGTTCCCCATAATCCTTGGAGAGTGCCCCTTTTCTTACGATAAACACCATATCAATACCTCCGGAAATTTCCGGTTCATGATGTCTGACAATCTCTTTGACCAGCCGCCGCATCCGATTGCGGACAACTGCGTTTCCGACCTTCTTGCTGACAGACACTCCAAGCCGGAACCGCTCCACCTCTCTTCTGCTGAACCAATACACCACGAACTGATGATTGGCAAAAGACTTCCCATGGCGGTATACGCGGCTGAAGTCGGCGCGGTTTCGTAATCTTAGACTTTTGTGCACGGGAATCTCCTATTCAAAGACCGGACTCAAAGTGCTCCGGAATTTTATCTTCTAATTAGTATAGTCATCGGGGAACCGACATAAACAGCTCTGGTTCTGAACACTTTTTCATCCCACATCAATTATATTCGTACATTAAAAAGCCCCGCAAAGTGTAGCAACGCTGTCTTAGGCGTATTCCACTGCAGAGCTGATTAATTCCATACAATGAGAAGAAACAGTTGCCCTTGTCTCTTTCTAGTGTGAGAACCATTTCTGACGGTATATAAGGAAGTAATTAATTTACGGATGTAAAACAATACGTCCCCAACATTTAAAAAAGGACCACCGTAGTGGTCCTTAAGTGGCCTAACTTACGCACTCAAAACTTTTCTGCCTTTCAGGCGGCGGGCTGCCAGCACTTTACGGCCGTTTTTCGTGCTCATTCTTTTGCGGAAACCATGCACCTTCTTGCGTTTGCTCACATTCGGTTTGAACGTCGGTCTCATGTATTGCACCTCCCTTACAGGATCATAATTACTGTCATATAAGCAGAAACGGACTAGGCCGTCCTTGAAGTAGGGACAGTATCTACAAGTATTATCATTTTAATTTGGAGACATATCCTCACAGAAAACACCTTTATATATTAAATCACACAATCCGTACAAAAGTCAACCTTGTCTGTTTCACCTCATACGTCCCCATTTCACAGCTTTTATCCACAATCCTTTTCCCAAAAAAAATAATCCACAGTGTTTTACAGTTATCCACCTGTGATTAAAAAATCAAATTAAATGTTCACAGCCTCGAACAACCTGTGTATAAAAAAATCGCCGGCATAGGAGATCATGTCGAATGGTGAACAAATTATCAACAATATCTAGTGTTGTTCTTAAAAATTATACACAAGTGATTGAATTTGTGGATAAAATGGCCGCGCACATTGAAAAACAAGGGGGCTTTTGCTATGATGGTATTACTTTTGAATGTGAATAGATTTGTTTGTTCCCTATATTATCAACAAGCTGTGGATAAAGTTGTGAACAATTCAAATTTATCCATGTTTTTTTGTCTCTATATATTGCCTATTGGGGATAAGATTCAGCACCAACCCATTTTCTTCGACATTTCCACTTCATGGCTGATGCCACATTTGGAAGATTTAAAGGAGTGACAGTCTGTGGACAGCCATACTTCCGAATTATGGCAGCAAATTTTATCGATTATTCAAACCAAACTAAGCAAGCCGAGCTTTGATACCTGGTTTAAGGCCACGAAGGCGCTTACGTTCGGCCCTCAGGCTTTAATCATCTCGGCGCCTACAACCTTTGCCGTAGAATGGCTGGAAAGTCGTTATACAAAATTGGTAGGAGCTACGGTTTATGAAGTTACCGGAGAGCAAGTTGAGGTTAGATTTGTCATTGAGGAGAACAAACCGGCCGAGCCGATAGTTCAACAAATGGCTCCTTCTCCAGCGGTATCGCGTGAAGAGGCGCAGACCCATTTGCTCAATCCCAAATACACTTTTGATACGTTCGTCATCGGTTCCGGCAACCGCTTTGCACATGCTGCCTCACTGGCAGTGGCAGAAGCACCGGCCAAGGCTTACAATCCCCTGTTTCTTTACGGAGGCGTAGGCTTAGGAAAAACTCATTTGATGCATGCAATCGGACATTATGTGCTTGAACATAACCCGAACAATAAGGTTATCTATATCTCGTCCGAGAAATTCACCAATGAGTTCATCAATTCCATCCGTGACAACCGCGGAGAAAGCTTTCGTAACAAGTACCGAAATGTTGACATTTTGCTCATTGACGACATCCAATTCCTCGCCGGCAAGGAGTCAACGCAGGAGGAATTTTTTCATACGTTCAATGCTTTGCACGAAGAACGCAAACAAATTATTATCTCTAGCGACCGTCCCCCAAAGGAAATTCCCACATTGGAAGAACGGCTGCGCTCCCGGTTTGAATGGGGACTCATCACCGACATTCAGCCACCGGATCTGGAGACGCGTATTGCCATTCTGCGTAAGAAAGCCAAGGCAGAGAACCTCGATATTCCGAATGAAGCAATGATGTACATTGCCAATCAGATCGATACGAATATCAGGGAACTGGAAGGTGCACTTATTCGTGTAGTCGCCTACTCTTCCCTGACTAATCAGGATGTAACGACTCATCTGGCAGCCGAAGCACTTAAGGATATTATCCCTTCGAGCCGGCCGAAGATGATCACAATTAACGATATTCAGCAAAAAGTCGGCGAATATTACAATTTACGCATGGAAGACTTTAAAGCGCGTAAACGTACCAAGGCTGTAGCTTTTCCACGGCAGATCGCCATGTATCTCTCCCGGGAGTTGACGGATTATTCGCTGCCTAAGATCGGAGAGGCATTCGGAGGACGGGACCATACAACCGTTATCCATGCCCATGAGAAGATTACACAGTCATTAAAGGTAGACCAGGAGTTGTACAAAGTGGTAAATAATCTTGCGGAGAAAATTAAAAATCCTTCATAAGAGGAACTAAGAGCCTATACACAATCTATACACATGTGGGTAGGCTTAATTTTATGCTGTTTTCGGGGTTATCCACATAAACGGAGCCCCTACTACTAATACTAATAAATAACTATAATAATTCATCTTCTAAAAGCGCGTTTCGTAGAGGAAGAACTATCAACCATTTCCCAATTTTTCAGCTAGGAGTGAAATCATGAAAATAAGCATTCTTAAAAATGAACTCAACGAATCGATAGGTCACGTATCTAAGGCAATCTCCAGCAGAACCACCATCCCGATTCTGACCGGTATCAAGTTTGAAGTCAGCCATCAAGGAGTTACCTTGACTGCAAGCGATACCGATATCTCCATCCAATCCTTTATTCCTGCTGAAAATGACAGCCATACGATTGTAAAAGTCGAGCAGCCCGGAAGCGTAGTGCTTCCAGCCAAGTTCTTCGTTGAGATTATCAAGAAGCTTCCCTCCAAAGAAATTCACATGGAAGTCAAGGAAGGCTTTCAAACCTACATCTCTTCCGGTTCCACCGAGATTCAAATCGTAGGCCTTGATCCCGAGGAGTTCCCTGTGCTGCCTAGCATTGAGGAGAACGAGACCATCTCATTGCCTGGTGATTTGCTGAAAAATATGATCAAACAAACTGCTTTCTCCATCTCCACACAGGAGACAACTCCGATTTTGACAGGGATTCTATGGAATCTTAGCGATAATGAATTCAAGTTCACTGCCACCGACCGCCACCGCCTGGCAACAAGAGCTGCGCATCTGGAAGGTACTGAAAGTGTCCAATTCGCGAATGTTGTCATTGCCGGTAAAACGCTGAACGAACTCAGCAAAATTATTCCGGACCAGAATATGCTGGTCGACATTGTAGTGGCTGATAACCAGGTGCTGTTCAAGATCGACAAAGTGCTGTTCTATTCGCGGATCCTGGACGGGATTTATCCGGATACTTCTAGAATTATTCCGACTGCCTACAAAACAGAACTAACTTTAGATACAAAAAAACTCAGCGAATCGATTGACCGTGCTTATTTGTTGTCCCGCGAGGAAAAAACGAATATTGTACGCATGCAGACGCTCGATAATGGCGATGTTGAAATTTCGTCCAGCTCATCGGAGCTGGGTAAAGTGCGGGAAGAGCTGGAAGTCATTGATTTTAAAGGCGAACCGCTCAAGATCTCCTTCAACTCTAAATATATGCTGGATGTACTCAAGGTAGTTGAGAGTGAACAGCTCGTAATTGCTTTTACCGGAATGATGAGTCCGATTATCCTTAAACCGCTGGACGAAAGCCGTAGTCTGTATGTCATTCTCCCGTATCGTACAACGAATTAATGCCGCTCTCCATGCACATGTGGATAAGTGGCTGAAAGGAAGAAAATCATGAAAAAAATACTTATCCACAGTGGATATATTAAGCTCGACCAGTTTTTGAAACTCTCTGATTGTGTATCCACAGGCGGGATGGCCAAAGCTTTGCTTCAGGAAGGACACGTACGGGTCAACGGAGAAAAGGAAGATCGGCGTGGAAGAAAGCTGTACCCAGGCGATAAAATAGAGGTTCAGGATAACGGCGTTTTTGAAGTTGAAGGCGGCGGAATAAAAGAGTAACACTTCGGGGAGGCACAGCTTCGTGTTTGTCAAAAATATCGGTCTGCAGCATTACCGCAATTATGGGCTGCTGCGTCTGGAGAACCTTGGCGATGTAAACCTGATACTTGGTCAGAACGCACAGGGTAAAACGAACCTGATGGAGGCACTGTTTGTGCTGGCAATGACTAAGAGCCATCGGACCTCCAAGGACAAGGAGCTTATTTCCTTTGACGCTCCAGCAGGCTCTGCACAAATTGTGGCCGAGGTGGAACGTAAATACGGGGATTTGAAGCTGGAGCTGACCCTGACTTCTGGAGGCAAAAAAGCCAGAATTAATGGACTGGAGCAGCGGAAGCTGAGCGAGTTCATAGGTGCTTTGAACGTTGTCATGTTCGCTCCCGAGGATCTGGAAATTGTCAAGGGAACCCCTGGCATCCGGCGCCGGTTCCTCGATATGGAAATTGGCCAGGTGCAGCCGGGCTACCTGTTTCATCTGCAGCAGTACCAGAAAGTGCTGCTCCAAAGAGGCAACCTGCTGAAGCAGCTTTGGGGGAAAGAGGCTGCTGGCAAAGAGCTTTTAGAGATATGGGATGCCCAACTTGTAGAGCATGGTGTTAAAATCGTCAAAAAAAGGAAACAATTCATAAAGAAGCTGCAAATATGGGCAGAACGTATTCACCGTGGCATTACGAACGGCGGAGAAGAGCTGAAACTATTGTATGTTCCCTCTTTTGGTGAGCGTGAGATGGAAGATGAAGCTGTCTTATTAGACAATTTTATGTTAAAGTTATCACAAACGAGAGATCAGGAAATCAGACGCGGCATGACGCTGACGGGTCCCCATAGGGATGACCTGTCCTTTTTTATCAACGGAAGAGAAGCTCAGGTCTACGGTTCCCAAGGACAGCAACGTACGGCAGCTTTATCGCTCAAGCTGGCGGAAATTGAGCTGATCCATGAGGAGATCGGAGAGTATCCTGTGCTACTTCTTGATGATGTTTTGTCCGAACTTGATCCCTATCGTCAGACCCAGCTTATCGAGACTTTTCAAAGCAAGGTGCAGACTTTTATCACCGCCACCGGGGTTGAAAGTCTGAGTGCCGATAAATTAAAAGGCGCAAGCCTATATCATGTGCATGACGGGAAAGTGGAGATCTAAAGAGCGGAGGAAGACCATGTATATTCATTTGGGTGGGGAAAAGATTATTCGATCCTCAGAGTTAATTGCTATATTTGATATCTCGATTGAGAAATCCTCCAAGGTATCGAAGCAGTTCATTATTCATTCCGAGCAGGACAAAAAACTGGAACGAATCGGTGAAGAGGAAGCGAAGTCTATTGTCGTAACCAAAAATACTGTATATTACTCCCCTATCTCCTCCTCCACTCTCAAAAAACGAGCCAAAATCTTGTTGGAAATATAACGTTTTATGATGTACAAGAGATAATCTGAAAGAAGTAGGTGAAGGCATGTCAATGAATCAACCGACATATGATGAGAGCCAGATTCAGGTACTGGAAGGGCTGGAGGCAGTTCGGAAACGTCCCGGCATGTACATCGGCTCTACTAGCGCCAAAGGTCTGCATCATTTGGTCTGGGAGGTTGTCGATAATAGTATCGATGAGGCGCTGGCAGGCTATTGCGACCGGATTCAAGTGATGATTCATGAAGATAACAGTGTGACTGTTATCGATAACGGGCGGGGTATTCCTGTCGGAGAGAACGAGAAGCTGAAGAAATCCACGCTTGAAGTTGTAATGACTGTCCTGCATGCAGGCGGTAAATTCGGCGGCGGGGGATATAAGGTTTCTGGCGGTCTTCACGGCGTAGGGATCTCTGTTGTGAATGCATTGTCCGAGAAGGTAGTTGTAAAGGTTAAACGTGACGGACATGTCTACCAGCAGGAATACAGACGCGGTGCGCCGCAGTACGATATCAAGGTTATTGGCGATTCCGAGGAGACAGGAACGACTACAACTTTCCATCCCGATCCGGAGATTTTCACCGAAACGACTGTTTTTGAATACTCAACACTGCTTACCCGTATCCGTGAGCTCGCCTTCCTGAACAAGGGCATTGAACTATCCCTGCTGGATGAACGGACGGGGGTCTCCAATACCTTCAAGTATGAAGGTGGTATTGTAGAGTATGTGAAATACCTTAATGAGAAAAAAGAAGCCCTGCATGAGGACCCGATTTACGTGGAAGGCTCACGGGATATGATCGCGGTTGAAGTGGCTCTCCAATATAATGATTCATACACAGAGAACATCTATTCCTTTGCCAACAATATCAACACCCATGAGGGCGGTACTCATGAATCTGGTTTCAAGAGTGCCTTGACGCGGATTATCAATGATTATGCCCGTAAGGCGGGTGTTATCAAGGACAGCAGCCAGAATCTGACCGGGGATGATGTACGTGAAGGTCTGACGGCGATTATTTCCGTTAAAATCCCTGAGCCGCAGTTCGAAGGCCAGACTAAGACCAAGCTCGGGAACAGTGAAGTCCGCGGGATCGTGGAATCGCTATTTGGTGAGAAGCTGCAGGAATTCCTTGAAGAGAACCCTGCTGTCTCCCGCCGGGTACTGGAGAAGTCGTTGCAGGCTTCCCGTGCCCGCGAAGCAGCCCGCAAGGCCCGTGAGCTGACTCGCCGCAAGAGTGCGCTTGAAGTCAGTGCCCTGCCGGGTAAGCTGGCTGACTGCTCCTCCAAGGATGCTTCCATCAGCGAGCTATACATCGTCGAAGGGGACTCCGCCGGCGGTTCTGCCAAGCAGGGACGTGACCGGCATTTCCAGGCGATTCTGCCGCTTCGCGGAAAGATCCTGAACGTTGAGAAGGCACGCCTCGACCGTATACTGTCCAATGCTGAAATTCGGGCAATTATCACGGCACTGGGAACCGGGATCAGTGATGACTTCGATTTGTCAAAAGCCCGTTACCACAAGGTTGTCATCATGACCGATGCGGACGTCGACGGAGCACATATCAGAACCTTGCTGCTAACGTTCTTCTACCGCTACATGCGAAAAATTATCGAAGCAGGCTATATTTATATCGCTCAGCCGCCACTCTTTAAGGTTGAGCGTAATAAGGTCATCCGCTATGCTCAAACTGAGAAGGAGCGAGATGAGATTATTGCCAGTTTCGGTGAGAATGTTAAAGTCAACGTTCAGCGCTATAAAGGTCTTGGGGAGATGAATGCGACACAGCTCTGGGACACAACTATGGACCCTGAGACTCGTATGATGCTGCAGGTGACCATTGAGGATGCGATTCTGGCAGACGGAATCTTTGATACGCTGATGGGAGATAATGTTGAGCCGCGTCGCGAATTTATCCAGGAGCATGCTCAATCTGTAAGAAATCTGGATATCTAATATTCGTAGGCTGTTATAGTGAACCTCCGTTTTCTCTATTTGTAATAAATATGAGAATGCGGAGGTTCTTTTTTTATCGTCTTTTTGCCAATTTGTGCCGGGAAATCGAGGAGCGGGTTCTTTTTAACCTGCCGTATGCTACTGCATAAAGGCGGATTTTACGGTAAATCGTCTTATCCTGAAAGCTGCTGAACACAATAATGGATGGAAGTGTATTAACCTCCAGCAACCACAGATCATGATGCGGATCCATAGCCACATCAAGTCCTATCTCTTTAAGATCCGGATAAGCAGTTTCTAGCTGTGTGGCAATTTTTACTCCCAATGATTTTAACTGCTGAATGGTTGTTTTCAGTTCAATTGGACTCATATGTTCTTTAAGCAGATGGTGGACGGAAAAAATACTGCCCCCACTATGATAATTGGTGACGACTTTTTGCGGTGCGGCTACTCTCCCCAGCATCCCTGTGGTTTCCCATGCTCCTGATAGGTTTTTTTGCGTAAGTACCCTTAGATCAAAGGGCCGGTCCTGGTGGTGTAGGAGATCAATGCCCTGCTGAATTAAATATATACGGCCCTTAATCCGCGGCAATAACGCTACATGAAGCTCTTGTGGTGAGGCAAAAGCTTCTGCATCTTTTGCGTAACGAAGGATATATATTACCTTTTGTTCAACGATTATTTCGCTATTCTCCATATCATTCCTTGGTGCAAAATCATTACCCGGCTGATGGTCACTTGGGCTTAAATGGATCGTGCGCTTTTCTGCCCTCATTACGCCGCTGCCATAAGTGCCTCGGTCTGGCTTAATATATACTATTCCATAGATCTCAAGCAGTTCAATTAACGCCTCTTGACTATATTTTCGCGTTTCGGGGATGAATATAGCCAGCTGACGGTTTTGTAGAATGACTTTCGTCTTGGACCATTTGCTGGATACCCGTTGAATCCTCATGATCTACCTCCTTCAAAGTATTACAATCAATCCCCTAGTTTTCTTCATGTAGATTGGATATCCATTACCCATCTGCTCGTCGTAAAAATGGATTTCATATACATAGGGTTTGGCACTAGGTATACTGAAATGTCAGGACAAGCCATCCAAACAGTGCTATAATATAAGGATATGGGGCTATGTCTTTTGGGACAAAAACAGGGATATAAGGTCATTCTTCTTGTCATTACAGTCTATGTACTGAGGCCATTTGCTGAGAGGGCGTATACCCGTATCCCGTTAAAAGAAAATCATTATAGAAGATAAAAGGCTATCATGTTTAATTGTGCTACTTTTGTGAAAGTAATATAATAAAGGGTAGCGGTTTTTAACTGAAGGAGGTCCAGCAACTCATGGCTGAACAAAATAACCCGCAAGTCAAAGATCGGGACATTGGTGTGGAAATGCGTGAATCTTTTATGGATTACGCGATGAGCATCATTGTGAGCCGGGCTTTGCCGGATGTGCGGGACGGACTTAAGCCTGTCCACCGACGCATTTTGTTTGCGATGTCGGAACTTGGAATGTTTGCAGATAAACCTCATAAGAAATCTGCGAGAATCGTCGGTGAGGTAATCGGTAAATATCATCCTCACGGGGACTCTGCTGTTTATGAAACGATGGTACGTATGGCGCAGGATTTCTCAATGCGGTATATGCTCGTGGATGGTCACGGAAACTTTGGTTCTATAGACGGGGACATGGCTGCTGCAATGCGTTACACCGAAGCCCGGCTCTCCAAAATTGCCGGAGAAATGCTTCGCGATTTGAATAAAGAAACGGTTGATTTCGCACCCAACTATGATGGTGAAGAGAATGAGCCAGTAGTACTGCCGGCCCGTTATCCGAACCTGCTTGTAAACGGTGTGGGTGGTATCGCTGTTGGTATGGCTACCAATATTCCTCCTCATAATCTGGGGGAAGTCATTGATGGTGTACAGGCGATGATCAAGAACCCTGATATTACACCCATGGAACTCATGGAATATATTCAAGGCCCGGATTTTCCAACGGCCGGTTACATTTTGGGCCGTGAAGGTATCCGTCAAGCCTATCGAACTGGTCGCGGATCAGTTACAATGCGAGCCAAAGCAAATATTGAAGAGAATAACGGAAAAGCGCGAATCATTGTAAGTGAACTGCCTTATCAGGTTAACAAAGCCAGATTGGTGGAGAAGATTGCTGAATTAGTTCGTGAAAAACGGATTGAAGGTATTACGGATTTGCGTGATGAATCAGACCGCAATGGTATGCGTGTAGTTGTTGAGATGAGACGTGATGTGAACCCGAGCGTTGTTCTGAACAATCTATACAAACATACCTCAATGCAGTCTACATTTGGTATTAACATGCTTGCTATCGTTAAAGGCGAACCGAAGATTCTTAATCTCCGTGACGTGCTCTACCATTACTTGCAGCACCAGATCGAAGTTATCCGTCGCCGGACGGTCTTTGACCTTAAGAAGGCTGAAGCGCGGGCACATATCCTGGAAGGCCTGCGGATCGCGCTAGATCATCTGGATGAGGTTATTGCCTTAATTCGTGCTTCCCGAACTACGGATATTGCAAGAGACGGCTTAATGAGCACATTCAGCCTCAGCGTAGAACAGGCACAAGCTATCCTTGATATGCGGATGCAGCGTTTGACCGGGTTGGAACGGGAAAAGATTGAGAACGAATATAACGAGCTTTTGGCCAAGATCGCGGAGTATCGTGAAATTCTGGCTAATGAGCATTTGGTACTGGAGATTATCAGCAACGAGCTTCAGGAGATTCGGGATAGGTATTCTGATGACCGCCGTACGGAAATCACGGTAGGTGAAGAAAGTATCCTCGATGAGGATCTGATTCCGCGTGAAGAGGTTGTCATCACCATTACGCATACCGGCTATATCAAGCGTCTGCCAGTTAGCACCTACCGTAGCCAGAAGCGGGGAGGCCGTGGTGTTATAGGGATGGATACCAAGGATCAGGACTTTGTGGAGCATCTCTTTGTAAGCAACTCCCACAATTATCTGATGTTCTTTACTGATAAAGGTAAGGTCTACCGGATCAAAGCGTATGAGATCCCTGAGCTGGGACGCACTGCCCGGGGAACGCCAATCATCAACCTGATACAGATTGAGCAGGGTGAGAAGATTAGCGCTGTCATCCAAGTAGAAGATGCTGACAGTGACAAATATCTATTCTTTGCTACCCGTGAAGGGATCGTGAAGAAGACACCGCTTGAGGATTACAACAATATCCGTAAAGGCGGATTGATAGCGATCAATCTCCGTGAGGAGGATTCACTGATCGAAGTGAAGCTGACAGACGGTGAGCAGAATCTGATTATGGGTACGGCACGCGGGATGTCGATTACGTTCTCCGAGAACGATGTTCGTTCTATGGGACGCAGCGCAACGGGTGTTAAAGGTATTTCACTGGATGAGAATGACCAGGTCATTGGGATGGATTGTGTAGATAAGGAGCTTGAGGTACTGATTGTTACCACCAAGGGTTATGGTAAACGTACCCCTGCCCTCGACTATCGCTCCCAAACCCGTGGCGGTAAGGGGATCAAGACCATTAATCTTACTGACAAGAACGGTCCGGTAGTCGGACTGAAGGTTGTCAAAAAAGATGAGGACCTAATGATCATCACGACGAGTGGTACTTTGATTCGTACCAGCATGGATGGCATTTCTACCATGGGACGTTATGCCCAAGGGGTTAAGCTGATTAATATCCGTGAAGATGATGCAGTGGCTACGCTCTGCAGAGCCGATAAGAATGAAGAAGATGAGTTCTCGGAACAAGAGACCGGAGAAGAGATCCTGGATGCAGCAGCAGAAGGAACTATTGAAGAAGTTCAGTCCGAAACTGTTTCCGATAGTGAAGACGATAGCCTCGAATAAATTTATTATGGAGAGTATGGGTTTCTGCTTGCAGAGACTCATGCTCTTTTTGTGTATGTGGGGTTGAAATGAATAAATCACTGGAATTAATTTTTTAAGGAAACACCTTACCCCATCTAGTCGCTTGAGGTTATCCATACTATAATTAGGGAAGTAAAATCACTGAACAAGTGTCACTGAAACAGAGGGGCTGAATGTATGCCAAGCATAACGTTAGGGGAAGTTAAGCCAGGTACAAAAATTATTAAAGATGTAGTCACACCTTTGGGTGGCGTTCTGTTCAACAAAGGGAAAATTATATTGCCAAGGGACATTGAAATCCTGCAGGCCTTTTTGATTCAACAAATAGAGATCGAAGGTGCTCAGGGGGAAAGCACTGCTTCTGAAACAGCCAAAGCCACGAAGCAGACAGCTTCGGTAAAATCTGGTGCTGTAATCAACGAATCTCAGCTGGTCAAAAGCAATTCGCCACTTCATGATGAGTATGAGAAGATGGTGGCGCTTGTTAAGAAAAGCTATGCGGCCGCCGCTGCGGCTCCACTCCCCATATTGGAATTACGAAGTCAGTTAGAAGCTCTAATCAGCCACTTGAAGGATTATCATGTACTAAAATTTGCACCACGCGTTCATCTGGAGCAGGATTATAATTATCACAATGCGGTACTCTCTGCTTTAACCTCCTATAAAATCGCCCAGTGGTGCGGATATCCACAAAAAGATTGGATGCAGTGTGCCTTTGCAGGTTTGCTGCATGATATAGGTAATGTTAAGGTAGATGCTGCCCTGCTGCAAAAGCCAACGCCGCTGACTGCCCCTGAGATAGAGGAAGTCCGCAGGCACACGACCTATGGATACCAGCTGCTGCGTAATGTTACGGCTATCAATGAAGGTGTTCGACTGGCCGCGCTGCAGCATCATGAGAAAATTGACGGGTCAGGTTACCCGCTCCATATGGAAGGCAGTCAGATCCACTTCTATGCCAAGATTGTGGCGGTTGCAGATATATTCCACGCAATGACACTTGTAAAGGCTTATAGAAGGGCACAGTCACCCTACCTTGTATTGGAGCAACTGCTTACAGAGAGTTTTGGTAAACTTGATCCTGTCATTGTCCAAACGTTCATTCAGAAAACAACTAACCTATACAATGGTACAAGGATACGTCTTAGTGATGGTCGCCACGGTGAGATTATCTTTACAGATCGTAGTAATCCCACCCGCCCAATGGTACAAGTGGAAGGTGCGATCGTTAATTTAATGCTGGAGCGGGAGTTGTATATCCAAGAGATCATTGCTTAAGGATGTCTAAGCTGGTTATCCCATAAGGCTGCTGCCTTCTTAGCTGCTGTAATAATCAGTGTTTAAGTATGGAGCAGTCTTATATGATGGTTCTTTAAAATAATGCTTGCAATGAAACTCTGTACATGGTATATTCTTATTCCGGCCAAGAAACATCAACGCCGAGCTCGATAAGAAGTTGAAAAAAAGAGCTTGCATTACTCGGCCGAACGTGATATATTATAAGAGTTGCTGGTGACGAGATAATCGGCGCCGACGACGAGCTTGATCTTTGAAAACTGAACAACGAGTGAGTGGGATTTCACGCAAGTGAGATCCAAAAATAGAGAATATTTTATTCTCGTCAGATGTTTCAAAATGAGCAATCGCTCTTTCTAAATACCAATTTGGAGAGTTTGAT